>NZ_NOLK01000025.1:0-76105 GCF_002245985.1 Nostoc sp. 'Peltigera membranacea cyanobiont' 232 | reverse complement strand
GGATTAGGAATTGGGAATTGGGCAATATATTAATAGTTCTTCTCCCCCTGCTCCCTGCTCCCTGCTCCCTGCTCCCTTCCTTCTTCCCCATGCCCCATTCCCTATCTCATAAGCTGCTTTTTCTCAGCTTTGGGATCGCGAGTGGCAACGGCTGCGAGTTCTGCATCCATCAGGGTGCGTCCTGTAGCTGCGAGGTAAACGTCATCGAGGCTGGGGCGAGATTGGGCAATGCCAAATATGGGTAAGCCAGCAGTATTCAGTACTTGCTGTATATTGATGAGAACATCGTTTTGAGGTGTCACCACTAAGTTGAGGGAATTACCTTGAGCGCTGTTGACGATCGCTTCTTGCACAAAGGGCAAAGTTTGCAAGAGGTTTTTGGCAATTTCTGCTTCCTCAATGGGGGAAAACTCGCGGATTCGCAAGGTGATGCGATCGCCCCCTACTTGATCTTTTAATTGTGAAGGTGTCCCAGAGGCAATCACCACACCCCGATCTATAATTGCCACGCGATCGGCTAAAGCGTCAATTTCTTCTAAATAATGGCTGGTAATTACTACCGTTGTCCCAGAGGCGCGTAATTTTCTGAGGAATTCCCACACCACAAAACGTGTCTCTATGTCAAGTCCCACAGTTGGCTCATCCAATACCAGAACATCTGGTGCATGGAGCAACCCAGCAGCCAAGTCTAGGCGCTTGCGTAAACCGCCAGAATAGGTTCCTGTCTTTTTATTCGCGTATTCTTGCAAACCGAGTAAATCTAATACCGTCTCAATGCGTTGTTTAGCTACTGCGCGTGGAAGGTGATAAAGTGCTGCTTGCAATTGCAGCAATTCTTTTCCAGTTAACACCTTATCTATAGCGACTTCCTGAGCAACATAGCCTAGTCGTTGTCTTGCCACTCTCGGATTATCTAACACAGAGATGCCAGATACTTCGATTTTGCCAGCATCCGGTGTGGTCAGCGTACATAAGGCACGCAAGGTTGTAGTTTTCCCAGCACCGTTGGGGCCAAGTAAACCAAAGATTTCACCTGGCTCTACTTGAAAAGAAACATCCTGAACGGCAACCACTGTACCGTAACGTTTTTGCAGATTCTGAATTAAAACGGCGGGAGCCATGACAGCTTTTCCCCAACTATACAAATCTCAATAAAGTCTATCTTTATTGTAGAAGGTAGGGAGCAAGGAAATAGCGCATGAGCGAAAATATCTAAACAAGTTCGCATCATGCGCTATGCTACCAAAAATTTCTGATTATTTTAGGCAAATTTCTCGATCGCGTCTGTTGCGAAATAAACCAAATACTACAGCAATTAATCCTAAAGCTGGAAGATTTGCCGGTTCTGGAACCTGAGTATGGGTAGGAGGCTTAGTGTAGTACTTAGTTGGGACATCTGGCAGATCGCCATTAAACAGATAGTTGTGAGATTCGCCATTTCCTTTCAAAGAAGCTACTACCACGTTGCCGTTAACTTGACCATTATCAAAATTGAAATTAGCTAAAGGAGCAAGAATACTGCCTAGTACGCTAATTCCACTGGCAGTTATGTTTGTCGCTTCATAGAAGTTGTAGATCACCTTTTGTTTATCTGTGCCAAGGATATTAAACCCAAAGTTTTTTAGGGACACATCCTTACCACTGATATTGACAACAATAGTCGAATTTGTATCGCCCTTAATTTCAAAATAGTTTGTCTTGGAGACATCTGAGCCAGCAAGATTAAAAACATTGAAAGCAGTACCACTGCCACTAAGGTTAATACCACCCCAAGATTGAACTGTTGTGTTACCAGTAGGAGTTAAGGTTGCTAAATATTGAGATAGCCCTCGCAATTCTTTCCCCGCTTCATTGAAGTTGATGGGGTTAGCTTTGGTAAGAGTTCCTTGGGGAAATCCCACATTGCTAGACACATTGGCGCTGCCTCCATAGACAGCGTTACCGTGGTAAACTTGACCGTTGCTTAGAGTTAAGTTTTGTCCAGCTACTACTACGTTGCCGCTATTGCCAGAAAGTCTGCTTCCAAGTCCGCCAACGAAATTAACGTTACCGCCAGCAGCAAGTTTTCCTTCAATATCTGTATATTTTTGAGTGATATCTCCCAAAACAAACACATTGTAATCAGACGCAGCGCCTAACTCAACTGCATTCGCTCTTACTGAGAAACCTAGCGCTAGAGTGACTACAATCGGAGTTGCTACTCCCCAAACATAATAGGTTTTTGATTTCATCTTTTGATTTATTAGTCATCAATACGATCCTATGGGTATAAATTAAAGATGACATTAGTCTGCTAGCTATTTTCATAGAAGTTTCATAGCTGTATAATTACTGTGTATTTCTGCTTAAGTTTGCCTTTGTCCGCATATTTACTGTTGACGCATGGATTAAAATTTTATCAACAATAATTTAGGAGTTAGAACGTTATTTTACAACTTTCAAAGTTTGGAAGCTAGTATCATTGCAACCACTGATAAATCCCCCCATTGCTTGGATTTGTTGTAGGTAATTAAGTACGGGGTTGGTGATGACTTCTCCTGGCATTAACACAGGAATTCCTGGGGGATAAGGACAGACGATTTCAGCACAGATGCGATCGCTTGTTTGTGCTAAAGGCAATGTTTCACTGACAGCAAAAAAGGCTTCACGGGGAGAAAAATGTAAAGCATGACCCTGTGTAGTTAAAACATTCTGCCAGTGAGGATTTGTCAGAATCAAGTTGGTTCGGCGATATTCTTTGGCAAGATTGGTCAAACTTTGCACTAATTGCTTGATATCGGCTGTGGTGTTGCCCAAGCTAATGATAAAGGTGAGATGTTGTAGTGAGGCAAATTCAGCAGTGACAGCGAATTTTTCATCCAGAATTTCATCTGCTTCAAATCCGGTTAAGCCTAAGCCAGAAACAGTTACAGTTAATCGCGTTTCGTCTAAAGCTAGAAAGCCGGAAGATCCCCCCAACCCCCCTTGAGAAGGGGGGCTAAGAATTTGTAAGACAGATAATCCAGGAATTTGACTGATTTTTGTTCTCGCTTCATTAGCAAGTTGCAATGTGCGAGACATCAGCATTTTTCCGTGGAGTGCCATTTGCTGACGCGCTGCATCTAAAGAAGCTAAAAGTAAATAACTAGGACTGGTAGATTGTACGAGTTGCAAAGCTTTACTGATGCGATCGCAATCTATCCTGTCACTTTGGATATGCAGCATCGATGCTTGTGTCATCGCACCAAGTACTTTGTGGATGGATTGTACAGTTAAATCAGCACCTGCGGCTAAAGCTGGAGTGGGTAATTCGGGATGAAAGGCAAAGTGTGCGCCGTGTGCCTCATCTACGAGTAAAGGAATATTGTATTGATGGGTGATATTGGCGATCGCACTCAAATCTCCACAAACACCGTAATATGTTGGGTAAACTGTCAACACTGCTTTCGCGTTGGGATGCTGTTGAAGTGCAGATTCTACAGCATTGGGCGTGATGCTATGGGCAATATCTAAAACTGAATCGTATTCGGGATTGAGAAAAATTGGGATTGCACCAGAGAGAATTAAACCTGCGATCGCAGAAGAATGGACATTGCGAGGCAAAATAATTTTATCGCCTGTGCCACAGGTAGCGAGAATTGCTGCTTCAATTCCACAGGTAGAACCATTAACAAGAAACCATGTTTGCGAAGCGCCAAAAGCTTCAGCCGCTAGTTGTTGCGCTTCTTGAATAACTCCTTGGGGCGCAAAAAGATTATCTAAATCTGCTAATTCTGTTAAATCAGCGCGAAAGATTTTTGTACCAAGTAAATCAGCCAAGGGTTGAGAAATTCCCTTACCTTGTTTATGTCCTGGGGTATAAAAAGGCGCATGAGGTCTTGCTGCATTGGCTTTTAAGGCATCTAATAATGGTGTTTGGTTTTGATTAAGCATTTTTGAACAAACGAACCGTCAATGATAAAAGTTGAAGTCTGTTAGGGCATATTCATAGACGATGTTTTACATTATGATTTGGCAATTGCCTAAATTTTTACTAATGCATATTGTGAGGCAAAATGATTTTATCGCTTTGAGGCTGACTAGATGAGACCTTATCATCAAATCCCAATTTTCGAGTCTGGTGAACCGCTAATGGCCATTCCTTTAGAATTATTTGCGGTGGAATCTCCTCATCCTTATGAAAAATTAGGTGCGCCTTATGGCAAACACTCTCCTTATTATCTCCGTCAAAGCGTTATTGAAAATTTGAGCCAAGCGCAAAATTATCTTGATTTGCTGCATCCTAATTGGCATATCCAAATTTTTGATGCTTATCGCCCGATCGCAGTCCAGCAGTTTATGGTAGATTACAGCTTCGCTCAAGCAGTGCAAGACAGGGGATTAACTGACGTGGAATTATCCCCAAGCCAACGCCAAGAGGTTTGGGAAGCGGTTTATGAAATTTGGGCTGCACCAAGTTTGGATGAAAAAACTCCGCCTCCCCACAGTACAGGTGCGGCAGTGGATGTGACGCTAGTAGATGATACTGGGCAAATAGTAAATATGGGTTCGCCAATTGATGAAATGTCAGAGCGATCGCATCCCGATTATTATGCCAATAGCGATCGCCCAGAAGCACAACAGTATCATGCTCACCGTCAGTTGTTGCGAGATGTAATGTTAAAAGTCGGCTTTCAACGCAATCCTAGAGAGTGGTGGCATTTCTCTGTTGGCGATCAAATGTGGGCTTGGCTGAATAATCAATCCAATCCGGGCAATCCTGTCACAGCAAGGTATGGGCGTATTGCATAGATGCGTTAAAGAGGCAGAAGAATTTTAGATTTTAGATTATTCAATCCAAAATCTAAAACTAGGCATCTTGAGGATTCAACTCTTTTAACTCTTCAGTGGTGTAAGTACCAATAGGAGTCCAAACTAAATAGGGAAGGAGTAACAGTGTCGCCATTGGAGAAATCGGTAAAATGCAGATTGCGAGGACAACGCCTGAAATCAAACCGATTAGCCCAAGAATTTCTCCAGCTTTGAGACTGCGAAACCTCAGCATTATAGGTATGTAGGCGACGGTGATAATTTCCACCAAGACGTACAAAGCCATTATTAACCAAGTAATTAGGCTTCCGGGATTTTTTTGCCAGACAATATAAGCTGAAGCCGCACCGCAAACAAAAATCACAGTCCAGATCGGGGGAATCAGTGGCTCAAAAACTAGCCAGTGAGGGCGACTTAAACGTGCAAACCATTTAACATCACGCGGCGTAATCAAGAAACTACCAAGGGCAATGAAGAAAGTCACAGCCCCAATTATTATCCAAGATGGAATCATATTGACACCCAAATTTTGTGTATTTTGTCAAGTCATACACTGCAAGTTTGACAATTTAGGGCATAAGTTGAATCATTCCTTGGTGCGAATCTTAGACATCTTGAGGATTGAGACTAGCCATCTGCCAAGTGGTATAAGTACCGATGGGACTCCAGAGCAAATAAGGAACTAATAGCAATGCTGCCCAACCAGAAAAACCTAAAACTGCAAGTATCAATAAAGCACTAATGATAAAACCTGTGCCACCGAGAATTGTACCCACTTTCAGACTGCGAAGCCGAAACATTACAGGCGTATAGGCAATGGTCACAATTTCTAACAGCAAGTATAAACCCATGATTAACCAGGTTGAGTTGCTTCCTGGATCTTTTTCCCAGACAATATAAGCCGACCAAGCACCGCAAATAAATATTACAGTCCAGATAATGGGAATTGCACCCTCAAAAGTTAGCCATCTCGGTCGTTGTAAGCGCTTGAACCATTGGCGATCGCTAGGTGTAATCACGTTAGCGGCTAAAGCAACCAAGAAAGCCACGCCCCCAATCACCATCCAAGATTTAATCATGCCCGTTAGTCCTTTACAAGCGCTATCTATCGCTTAATATCACTCTTTATAGTGTGATTTTGTCAATTTAATTGCTATTTACTCATCATCCTTGAGTTTGAAACCTTCATATCGTTTGGCAGGATTTTAAATTTTGGGCATTGGGCATTGCTTATTTATTTCTCCCTTGTCTCCATTGATTCCCCAAGATGTTGAGGTGATTATATCTAGGGGTGGGGTATGGGGCGAAGCGTAAAAATATTCTTGGCAGTAAGTAAGTGGGTGTGAAAATTTATAACTATGTCATTGCGAACGGAGTGAAGCAATCGCAAGAGTTTAGGCAATTTTATATTTCGTTATATAGTTAGGTTTATTTGAGCCAACCTACTTATAAGGATTAAGGTAATTTATATGCAGCAAATAGAGTCAGAAGTGCGATCGCCTACAAAACGGTAGCGATCGCACTACGATTTCTGAACCCTGTCGGCTATTACTACAGCATGAAATTTGACACACTTTAGCTTTTATGAGCCGACAGTGACTGGGTAAGACAACAGAAAGGGCTTGAAATTAGCTCCAGGTTTTGGAGTACCGCTTAACTCCAAATCATAAGCTCCTACTTTGGGAAATACGATGTCGGCTCCGGGAATGCTTTTATATTGTTTGGTTGATACGCTATGTAAACTTGGCTTCAGCAATGGGGTATCAGTTTTGGCGTGAGGTTGAGGATAGACAGCCAACTGACAGTTACATTGTGTCAGGGGAATTAGTCGCCCGCCTCTATGGGTGAGGATAATCCAAGCATGAGCGGTTTTGCCAGCTTGAGGATTGTCCTGGGGTTCAATATGCAGCATCCCGCCCACATCTTGTGATACCTTTTCGGTGTGGGCATTAACTGGTGTGGCAATCAAAACCGAAATTAATAATAGCCATCCTAAATTCTTCTCTAGGGTAAAATGGTGCATAGAGTTTTTTAGAGTAAGTGGAGTAGACCAAACTAACTGGGGAAAGGCAATTAAAGGAAAATTAAAAAATATTTTTGATGCTATTTTCCACCAGATATTTAAGAACGATAATTTTAAAAGAATAGTTGCGTCAAAAGACAACCTGTCAAACTTTACCCAAAAATCCCTTACTAACTACTAAGACTCAATCCCAACTAAAAAGTCGTTGACTCCTGAACTTTTACCTAAATATCTAACTTAAAGCTATATCACCTTATTACTTATGATAGTTACTCAAACTCACTTGGATGAGTGAAAGTAATGAGAGTGATGAGTGAGAGTAAATATACTTAGTAACTGAGGTTCAAAGCATGGACTCAACAGTTAAGGTTCAAACTGTGGATTCGTCCTGGTCTCTTCCACTGCCGTTGAAAGAGTATGCAATGAGCCGAGTAACTGTCTACTTTTATAGCGACAGATGGGTTCCGATTAAATATTGTTTTTTGGAAAAGGCTATTTCGCTTTACCATAAGGCTAATTTAGAAGGTAAGGAAATATTATTATTTCCTGATAATGTAGACCCTAATCAATTCTCAAACTCTTTTAACTAAAATGCATTGAGGTAGACTATTTTTCAAACATCTCGGCAACAAATAAATCTCTGATAAAGGCGTACAAAAGTACGCCTTTACTTATAAATGGGATTAAAATATTGACTCAAGTCATATTGTCTACGTCAAAGAGCGATCGCGTATTTTGCTGCATTTGTTTTCTAAACCAACCCAGAACGCAGTGCCACTACTGCTGCTTGCACGCGATCGTCTACTGCTAATTTATTCATAATCCCTCGGACGTGAGTTTTGATGGTGTTGGGACTGAGATAGAGTTTTTCGGCAATCTCTGGGTTACTCAACCCGTCTACCATGAGTTTTAAGACTTCTAATTCGCGCCCAGATAAGTTGGCGTTGTTGCTGGTGGGTGCAGGCGGTTTGAGATTATCAATTACTCGTCGCGCAATTTGAGGATCGAGATAGGCTGCACCATCAACTGCGGCTGCGATCGCACTTAACAATCGTTCTACACTTGCACCTTTGATACAATACGCATCTGCACCGCTAGATAGTGCCGCAATAATTTCTGTCTCTGTTTGATGAGATGTCAGCATCACTACATGAGTTGCTGGCAGTGCTGCTTTAATTTGCTGTGTCGCTGCAATGCCATCCAATCGCGGCAATCCTATATCCATAACCACCAAATCGGGTTTCAGTTGCAGTGCGGCTTGAACTCCCAAATAACCATCTTCTGCTTGTCCAACAATCTCCAACTGAGGATGAGCCATTAATGATTGCTCTAATCCCAATTGCATCATCGGATCGTCTTCGACAATTAACACCCGCAAGGGCGGAGCATTAGCCGGTAAATTTAAGGTATAGCGAATATCTAAAGACATTTTTATTAATTAAGAGTCATTTCTCATTTGTCATTAATCTTTGGTTTTTTTGCCTGCCAATAACCAATGACTAATGACAAATTTATTTTATTCTTCGACGCGATAGCCTAACTCTGCTAGACTAATCCGCGATTGTCTCCATTTTGGCTGGACTTTGACAAATAATTCTAAGTAAACTTTACCAGCTATTAACTTTTGGATTTGTTCGCGGGCTTCACTACCAATTGCTTTGAGCATTGTTCCGCCTTTGCCTATGAGTATGCCTTTTTGAGAATCGCGCTCGACGTTAATAGTAGCAAGTACACGGGTAATGCTGGGAGTCTCTTCTACTAGGTCAATTGCGATCGCTACTGAATGGGGTACTTCTTCACGAGTCAATAATAAAATTTGTTCTCGGATTAATTCACCCATAATAAAGCGTTCTGGCTGGTCAGTTACCAAATCTGGCGGATAGTATAATGGCCCAATTTCTAAATGTCCAATTAATAATTCTTGAAGTTGCGGTAATCCTGCACTAGTCTTGGCAGAAAATTTCACGATTTCCCATTCATGAGACTGGGCCATCTGAGCGTAACTATCATCTAAAAACTGAGAATCGGTTGGTTGTTGGTCAGTTTTATTCACGCCCAGAATCACCGGTGTTTTGCTGCGACAGAGCAATTCGGCAATATAGCGATCGCCCGATCCACAAGCCACCGCTCCATCTACCACAAATAGCACTACATCTACCGATTCAATGGCAATTTTGGCATTTTGCACCAATACTTCACCCAATTGATGATGGGGCTTATGAATTCCTGGTGTATCTACAAATATTAACTGCGCCTCTGGTGTAGTTAATATACCGCGCAAACGGTTACGTGTAGTTTGGGCTACAGGGGAAGTTATGGCAATTTTTTGTCCTACCAATTGATTCATTAAAGTAGATTTACCGACATTTGGACGACCAACAATGCCAATAAAACCTGATTTAAATTCAGGAGGAGCCTGTGGGATTGTGACTTCTCCTGAAAAAGAGAAGTTGTAATTTTCAATACTAGTCACCTTTGGCTCCACCCTCATATTTTACAGTTGGTATAACTTGATTTTTTCTTAGACACAAAACAAACATAAAATTACCCTGGCATCTTTAGGGATTTCTTTTGCCGAGGTTTAATCTACTACTGGCTCTACACTTATATTTTACAGCTGAGATAACTTTGTTTTGTTTTTAGATCCAAAACAAACAGTTCCATGACGAAGTTTGTATTAGACTCAAGCGCACCTGTGTATAATTGAGCAATCAGTTCCTCCGTAGGGGCAATTCATGAATTGCCCCTACTTAGTTTCTAACTTATAATTCCCAATACAAACTCGCCTTGATTTACAGCTTGATTGGTTGCAACATCATAAACCAATCCATCTTGTTGAGCGCAGACATCAATTACGCTGGGTAATTGACCTTCTTTATTAAAACTGAGAATTTGATACAGCTTTTCTCCAGCTTTTACATAGCTACCTAATTCAATTCGGGTTTGAATCATCCCACCTGCGATCGCATAATATTTTTTCCGGTTGCTGCTAGATGCAAAAGTCATCTCATGGGTTTTTATGTCATCTGAGAAATGAGGAATTTGCAATACACCTTTTTGCACTAAATAGTTTTTCACACCCCGTACACCTTTGGCGACTGAATCAGGGTTCATTTGCATTCCTGAGCCTAATTCCAGTGTCCATGCTTCCACATCAAACTTGATTTCTCTACCAATATCTTTAAAACAAGCTTCCAGTGCTAACCAAGGTTTGATAAAAGCTTCATCAAAAGCATCACCATCATATTTATTAAGTAAGATTCCAAAATCAAGCAGGAAGTATTTTGCACTCTCTTCTCGATTTCGGAAGTAATAAAGGTAGTCTAATGCTTGATTTGTAGAACTGTGTAAATCAATTAAGTAGTCTGCATCTAAACTGATATTTTGTAGTTTATAGCTAAAAAGTTGAGTGTAGGGTACACCACTAGAAGAATTAATTTTATCTAAAATTGCTGCAAATTTTTGCTTAATTATAGTTAGATAATTTTGTCGAACAACCTCTCGATCGATATGAAGTTGAGATTTAGTAAAAGCTACTAAATCATCAGCTTCTTTCTCGTAATCCCAAAATATGCGATTCCAGTCTTTGGCTTCGTAAACGCAGTATCGTCCAGGGGAAAAATGATGAGCGCGTTCATTCGTCCCCATTGGATTACAAACGGGAACTAGCCAAATTTCTCCAGTTAAATCTGTATCATTTATTGTTAATAAAAACTCAATTAGCTGGTGAATGACGGCATTACCAGCAATTTCTGCACCGTGCAAATTTGATTGAATGTATACCTTTTTACCAGGTTTAGCGCCGATGAACTTGTATAGTTGTAAGTATAGGCGATCGCCTGAAGCCATTTGACGTAAAGGAATAGTTTCGATAACTGGCAGCATGAAATAACTCGGTGATGATTTGAGTAAATTATCGCTGTATCTGTACTGAATTAAAACTCAATCTGCCTCTAGGTGTCTCTGCAATACGGTTCGGTTAAGATCCCCCCGCCTACGGCGACCCCCTTAAAAAGGGGGTAAAAGAGGCTTATAAGCCCCCCTTTTTAAGGGGGTTGGAGGGATATTCGAGGAATAAACACGTTAACTGAACTGTATTGGGTGTCTTTGCGCCTCTGCGTGAATTCCTCAAATTAAGCTAGCATCAAATTACCCAGTAATCAGCACAGCAGCAATGGCAACAAATTGGTTGCGAATCACACATCAAAAGGACAAAATCCAACTTTCTTGGCAACGCGGATATGAAAATCCTCGCCTAGCCCCAGCAGTTAGGAGAAAGCCAGTTTCAAGTTATTTGGCGCGAGGCGACAGGTGAAGAGTGCTGTGGTGATGATGGTTTGCGGGGCAAAATTAAAGAATACACTAATAACCCTGGTAGTTCTTCTCTGCTAAACACTATCATTGGCTCACTTGTGATTGTAGCTGCTGCACATGGCATACCGATTGATGGTGCGATCGCAACAATTGTCGTATTATATATTTTGAAAATTGGAATAAATGTTTTCTGCAAATACACTGCACCAGATGGCGAAGCAGAACAAGCTAAAAATAATAACTCCTAACTTTTGTACAGATGCGATTAATCGCGTCTCCCCTCACGTCCCCGGTAAATTTCGCAACCGCTCATCCAAATGACTGCGGTCTGCCAAAACCTTTAACAATGGCCCATGTGAAGTAAATTCTACAATACTGACCGAAGCCACAGGGCATCCCAAACGAAAACGGAAACGTCCCACATCAATCCCCAGTAAACTAGACAGAATAATTCTGATAGTTGCTTTGTGGGAAACAACTAAAACATTGCCACTAGTGTAATTTTGCTTGATTTCTTCAATTACCTGTATAGAGCGAGAAGCAATTGTAACCGCCATTTCTCCACCATTTGGCGCATTCCAAGCCGGATCTGCTGACCAGCGAATATAATCATCGTGATATTCACGGCTAATTACTTCCGGCGTTTTTCCTTCCCACTTACCATAGTTGATTTCCTTTAAACCATCTCTGAGTTGTGGTTCTATCCCTATTGCTTCATACAAAGGTTTTGCTGTCAATACAGTTCGCCGCATAGGACTACAAAATATTGCTGTCCAATCCATAGAAGTATATGCGTCTGCAAAAGCTTTTGCCATCTCCAAGCCTTCTGGAGTAAGTTCTGAGTCTATGGAACCGCAAAAGAAATTATTGCGGCTGCATTCTGTCTGTCCGTGACGGAGAAAATAAAGAGTTAGGCTCACGGTATATTCTCATTGATTTTGAATTTAAGAGCGCTAACAATCAGATGTAGCTGAAGATAGTTAATGCCCGTGCTATAGTACTACAATTTCATGATGTTTGGAATAATCTATATATTGAATATTGAGCAAAGTTATCAAAGCTACGCCCGTCTAGGGGAAACGCTACTGGGAGCATCCCAATTTTGCCAAAACAAAATTTGTAGTGGGAGCATCTTGCTCCCTAATGTCCAGGAAGCGGGCTAGAAGCCCGCACTACCAAAAAATAAATTTGCACATTTGGGATGCTCCCAACGCTACTTTGCTAATATCATCAGCAGTCATTCAGATCGTGTTATGTGTTGAGTGAAATAATTAATATAGTTTAGTTATATCTAAATTTTAAATTAAATAAAATTTATTGGGAAGTGTAGAGACGTGATTAATTACGTCTCTACAAAAATTCTGCTAATCAAGCCCACACTCTATTCTCTAACCCCTACTCAGGGTGTATCACAAGAGTTTAGCTTGGTTCTTCAACAATTCACATTTTTCTGCAAAATATGGAATCTACCCCATTTATATCCCTAGCTTTCTGCAAAAAAATCATGAATTATTAGTCAATGTTTTTCTTGACATTATCTTTTACGTCTTCAATTCCGTGACGTACTTCACTTTCAGCTTGCTTTGCTTTACCTTTGGCTTTATCTTCTGGATCTCCAGTGATATTTCCTAAGGCTTCTTGGGCTTTACCTTCAACATTTTTAGCAGCAGCCTTTGCGCGATCTTCAATGCTCATTTTGTTACTCCTGATTTTATTAAAAATTAATTTCAAAGTTATAAACCTAACTTTGAAATCTTTTGTGATTACTTATAAAGAGTAGCTTAAAGTTTTTGCTAAAGCCTTCCACCACAAGGCATATTAAATAATTTGTAATTAGTAATTCGTAATTCGTAATTAAGAAAGGTAGTTGTAGTAAGCATTCTGGCTTTTGGTTGAATGTAAAATAAAGTACGAATAGTTTAGTTACCTATGCTAAAAGACATAGAACAAATGTCAATATGGTAATCCCTGCTTTTGACTGTTTAAATAAAAAACCCAGTTTCTATACGAAACTGGGTTAATAAAGTTATGGGGATGTTTTTTATTTAATCTAGAAAACCCATCAGGGTTTCAGAATTGTCAATCTCATTTGGTGCTATCGGACGATTACCGAATGTTGAATAGCTGTCAGAAATCACCAATGAACTTGAGGCAATTGGACGAATCCCAGAAAGATTGATACTTTCAACTACTTGGAATGTATTAGCACCAATTGGACGAATACCCATTGAGTTATAGGTTTCAACTACTTCTAACGTACTGGTGCTAACGGGACGCACCCCAGCAATTGAGAGGTGTTCAGCAACTTCTAAGTCGCTAGCGCCTATAGGACGAATTCCAGAAATGGCGAGTGTTCCAGAAGCTCCCACTGGCAGTTCAGTAACTTCCTCGACTTTATCTGCATTCAAGCTCTGGTCTTGTTGATTTTCAACTTCTTCTGTAGCTTCCCCTGGAGACTTGGCATACTTTTGCCGAGAACTGGTTGCTTTGCCAGCGTTGCTAATAGTCATAAACGAACACCTCTAGTTTGTTAATTGAATTTTACAATAATTAAGGAAAGATGAAATTTTTTCCCATATACATTAGAGTTTAACCTTAAAAAACCTCATATAGATATAAGAATCTTTAAAACTGATACATAAGTAAATTTTAATAATTAAAATTTGTAAAAAGATATTACTATTTATTTCGTCTAATAAGCCAGCTACAATGGATACAGGGCGGAATCGTCACCATGAGATAGGGTATTTACAGCAAAACTGTATGACAGAATTTTGTCTTCAAGCTCCCTTTAGTCCCACAGGCGATCAACCACAAGCGATCGCCCAATTAACTGCTAGTATCCAATCAGGCAATCGTTACCAAACTTTACTAGGAGCCACTGGAACTGGTAAGACATTTTCGGTAGCAGCAGTTATAGAGAAAATTGGCAAGCCTACTTTAGTTCTCGCGCATAACAAAACCCTGGCTGCACAGCTTTGTAACGAGTTGCGAGATTTCTTTCCCAACAACGCAGTCGAGTACTTTGTCAGCTACTACGATTACTATCAGCCAGAAGCGTATATTCCCGTTACCGATACTTATATTGAAAAAACGGCAGCGATTAATGATGAAATAGATATGTTGCGGCATTCGGCGACGCGATCGCTTTTTGAACGCCGTGATGTCATTGTCGTTGCTTCCATCAGTTGCATCTACGGTTTAGGAATGCCAGCAGAATATCTAAAAGCTGCCATCCCTCTTCAGATAGGTATGGAAGTAAATCAACGCCAAATTTTACGGGATTTGGCAAATGTTCAATATAGCCGCAACGACATAGAAATGGGTCGAGGAAAATTTCGTGTCCGTGGCGATGTCTTAGAAATTGGCCCAGCTTATGAAGACCGAATTATTCGTGTAGAATTCTTTGGTGATGAAATTGACGCAATTCGCTATATTGACCCGGTGACAGGTGAAATTCTCAAGAGTTTGGAAGCGGTGAATGTCTACCCTGCGCGTCACTTTGTCACCCCAGAAGAACGCTTAGAAGGAGCTTGTCACGACATCGCCGCCGAGTTAAAACAGCAAAAACTAGACTTAGAACAAGCTGGGAAACTATTAGAAGCACAACGCATAGATCAGCGTACACGCTATGACCTAGAAATGCTCCGCGAGGTAGGTTACTGCAATGGCGTTGAGAACTATTCCCGTCATTTAGCAGGAAGACAAGCTGGAGAATCACCAGAATGTTTAATTGATTATTTTCCCAAAGATTGGCTACTAGTTATCGATGAATCTCACGTTAGCGTACCACAAATTCGTGGTATGTATAACGGCGATCAAGCTAGAAAAAAAGTTTTAATTGAACATGGATTTCGGCTTCCTAGCGCTGCTGATAACCGTCCTTTGAAAGCCGAGGAATTTTGGCAAAAGGTTAATCAGTGTGTTTTTGTTTCCGCAACTCCGGGAAATTGGGAATTAGAAATTTCTGAAGATCATGTAATTGAGCAAGTGATTCGACCAACTGGGGTGGTCGATCCAGAAATTTCTGTGCGTCCCACAGAAGGACAAATTGATGATTTGTTAGGAGAAATTAAAGATAGAGCCGATCGCCACGAACGAGTGTTAATTACCACATTAACTAAGCGGATGGCGGAAGATTTAACCGAATATTTGCAAGACCACGGTATCAGGGTACGGTATTTACATTCCGAGATTACTTCTATTGAGCGCATTGAGATTTTGCAGAACTTGCGCGAGGGTAAATTTGATGTTTTGGTTGGTGTGAATTTGCTGCGGGAAGGTTTAGATTTACCCGAAGTTTCCTTAGTAGCAATTATGGATGCAGATAAAGAAGGTTTCTTGCGAACAGAGCGTTCTTTAATTCAAACTATTGGTAGAGCTGCGCGTCACGTCCAGGGACAAGCGATTTTGTATGCCGATAATATGACAGGTAGCATGATTAAAGCTATTGATGAAACAGACAGGCGGCGTGGGATTCAAACAGCACATAATCGATTGCATGGGATCACACCCCAACCGATTGTGAAAAAATCAAGTAATGCGATTTTGGCTTTTTTAGATGTATCTCGGCGGTTGAATGCAACTGACTTGAAAGTTGTAGATGAACATCTAGATGAACTGCCATTAGAACAGATTCCAGGGTTGATTACTCTATTAGAAGCACAGATGAAAGAGGCAGCGAAGAAACTGGAATTTGAAGAGGCGGGGAAATTGCGCGATCGCATTAAACATCTGCGGGATAAAATGTTGGGACGTTAACGTGAATCCACTGAGTCTTCAATTGGAGTGTGATTGAGGCGAAACTGATGACCGATTGTTAATTGTAAATATCACGGCGATGCCCAACTTGATGAATTGTGATGAGTTGTACTTCAATATCAAAGGAATAAATAACCCGGTAGTACCCAATTCTGAGTTTGAACAAACCGCTTAAATCAGCACTCAAAAGGTTGAGGGGTTAAGTCCTCAAAGTTCTCAGACAACCAGCGAATTTTACGCAGAATGCGCTCTTGAATAGTTGAGGTGAGAGCTTCAAACCCGATAGTCGCCTCTGATTTCAATTCGATCTTGTAGCTCATTACCAGGTCAATCCCAGGTTTTTTGCTACTTCCTCAGCAGAGATTCCACGTTCTCCAGATTGAGTACGTTGTAGCGAGTCGAGTAGTTGCTGTTTCACTTCTGGCTTTATTTGTTTGCCTTCATCAGGATCAACCATTAGAGATTGAATCGTTTCGGCAACAGTTTCTTGAATTAGAAGCTTGAGTTCTTCGATGGTCATATCTTTGACTTGCATAGGGGATGATGGTTCGTGAGAACTACTCTTACTGTTTTACCTGCTATTGTGGCATATTGCGGCGATCGCGGCGGCATAACAAACCACTTGCGCGATCGCATTAAACATCTGCGAGATAAAATGCTGGGACGTTAACGTGAATCTTATGCTTACCAATATTCGCCTAATAAGTGTTCAAGAATATCACCAAGAAGCGATAATGGATAAGATGCCATTTACGTTATAAGAGTGTGGTAGCCATGACTGAGTTACTTGAGCGTGCGATCGCCCAACTGAAAACTCTACCTGTTGCTGAACAGGATGCGATCGCTACTCGTCTCCTTGCTGAGATAGAGGATGAGCAAAGATGGAAGGCTCAGTTTGAATCTACAACAGATGCTCAGTGGGATCGTCTAGCTGATATGGTACGGCAAGAAATTACTGCTGGCGACATCACTCCTCTAGCTGACGTTTTTCCCTCTGAGCAATGAAGTCAAGTGTTACGAAGGTATTTCGCAAGAAACTTGATGAACTTCCTGCATCAGTTCAACAACAAGCTGCCAAAGCTTACGCTCTTTGGCTTTTAGATCCTTACCATAATAGTCTTCAGTTCAAACGAGTTAGCCAGCGCCAACCAATATATTCGGCTCGTGTTAGTTTAGACTACCGCGTTCTTGGCTTGTTGCAGGACGATCGCATTTACTGGTTCTGGATTGGCGCACATGCAGAGTATGACGAGTTGCTTCAGAGGTTGTAGCGCCAGCAGCCTAAATGTTAGCGCGTAGGCGTAGCCCGTCGTAGACATCGCATTAAACATCTGCCAGATAAAATGTTAGGAAGTTAACCTAAATCTTATGATCACCAATATTCGCCTAATTAGTGTTCAAGAATATCACCAAATGGCGGAAATGGGGATTTTTCATCCGGAAGAACGCTTAGAATTAATCGCGGGACAAATCATCAGAATGTCAGCAAAAGGAACTGCTCACGAATCAGCAATTACCCGCACAGAAAGGTTATTACGTCAACGTTTGGGTGACAAAGTTTTATTCAGAATCCAGTCACCAGTGCAACTTGATGATTACTCGGAAAAGGAGTGAGTGATGGAACCTATTTGCTACTACTGTGAAAAACTGATTGAGAATAATCAAGGAACTTATTGGATCAAAGGAACAGGAGGTGTTTTTTCGAGAGGTGTATATCCTAGTACAGTAGTCTGTGCACATTGGGGAGAATGTGCAGATTTTGTAGGTAAATACTTTGCCCAATTTCCTCAAGATCAGAAGGGAGAATCCTGGTTTTGGAACCGTTTACCCTTCTACACTCAATCTGATGAGGAAGTAACTGATTCAGATAGATTTATTTATATTCTAAAGTCGAGACAATATTACAAAATAGGCATTGCGAAAGACGTTGCAAAAAGGATGCGAGAACTGCAAACAGGTGATCCAGTTAAACATTTATTTGTTTCCTCTTCTTTTTTTAAAGATGCACCTAGATTTGAAAGGCGTTTACATGAAGCTTTCACTGAGTATCGAGAAGAAGGCGAGTGGTTTAAGCTACCGGCTAAAAAGCTAGAAGAGCTAATTGAAATTTTAGAGAATAAGGATTTTATAGAGCAAGTTGATAATCTCCTACAATAGCGATTCTTACACAGGGCGCGATCGCATTAAACATTAGCAAGATAAAATTCTGAAATATTACTGCTTAGTCAGGGTAGCAATAAAAAGAACGTCTTTTTCGCTATCCTAGATTAAGTGAATCATTAGAGATCGCGCCAATGGTTGCTTTACCCGACAACATTTTGATGAGTGCAGAAGAATATCTGGCTTGGGAACCCACCCAAGAGGAACGCTACGAGTATTGGGATGGCGAAGTTGTGATGATGAGTGGTGCTACACGCAACCATAATCGGATTTCGCTCAATTTCTCAAAGCTCTTAGATAATGCCTTAGCCGATGTCTACGACGGGCTACGCCTACGCTCCTGTGAAGTATACATTGTAGATGTAAAGGTGCAGGTAGAACCGGGGCAAAAGTATTTCTATCCAGATGTGGTGGTAACTTGCGATGAGCGCGATCGCGATCCACAATTAGTACAATTTCCCTGCTTAATTATCGAAGTGCTATCACCTTCAACAGAAGCAGCCGATAGGGGAAAAAAGTTTGCCAAATATCGCCAATCTCCAACCTTGCAAGAATATGTCTTAGTACAAGTAGCTCAACCGGGTGTGGAAGTGTTTCGACGTAATGACCAGGGAAAATGGGTACTGTCGGAGTATAATTTGGGCGATATATTGCGACTGGAATCGGTGAATGTAGAAATAGCGATCGCCCATTTGTACCGACAAGTGCAGTTTGAAACCGAAGCCACCGAAAATTAGAATAGATGAGCGATGAGGATGCGATCGCGTAGCAGCTCTTGCAGAGGATTGCCCACTCATGGTAGAGATTAATTAATCAAGTGGACTCAGGTAAATCAATAATCCTCTTGAAGCTAAGGAAATTAGCAAATGTCTTGATAACGAAAAAATAGAAGCTTGGATTGATTTTTATTCAGATCAAGATTGGCTATGTACAAAAACACCTATTCCCAAAAAATCTAGTCCTGATTGAATACAGCAGAGAGAAACTAAAACACCCTTTTCTCTATGGAAGCAGCTTAATGGTGAATCTCACGATCGCTATTTTACGAATGAAGAAGTTCTCAAAGCAATTCTAAATCTGTAAAATTCAATATGTGGTTCAGTACTTCGTATGCCTTTTTATAAAGCTTAATTTATTTAAGTAGAACAGGGTAAATAATTAAAGGTTTGTAGTGAGAACTTTAGTTCTCAAATCAGGACTAAAGTCCTTACTACGAAATGATTTTCGCTAAAGTTACATTACTTTACATAGGTTGTTTTTTTCAAGTCGTTCTACTTACTATTGAGCAAATATAGTCCATCCTCGCAGAGTTTTATGTACCTGCGCTAGATACCACATATAATCATCAATTTTGTAATTATCAGCAGCTTTAACTATATATTCATGAGCCAAATCAACATTATTCTCAAGTTCGTAATATAATCCCAAGTAAAGATGACTGTAAAAATTCCCTTTTATCCCTTCTGATTGACCCACAGTTAAAACATCATCTGGTGTACAATTTCCCGCATAAAAATCATATACGCTCTGCATGATACGTCGAGGGTCATTTTTCACAGTTAGTAAAGAATTACGCGCCTCTTCAACACCTAACGAACAAGCTATGCAGAGATATCGCCATACTGTTTCTTCTACATCTTGAGCATTCACTGTCAAATCTATTTCAAATTGTTCAGCGCCCTCAGCAAATCTTTCTGCATAATAATACGATAATCCCCGTTGCCAGAGGTAGGATTTAATACTGGCATCCAGTTGCTCTGCCATATCAAAATCTTGAATAGATTCATCAATCTTGGCCAGTTGAAAGTTAACCATACCTCGACGAATGTAAGCATTAGGGTTTTTCGGCTGATTGCGGATGGTTTCGTTCCAGTGCTGGAGTTGATTTTCCAGAGAATTTGAAAAAAACATGGGTTTTGAATTGGAATTAGATGCAGTTGATGGTTTAGGGATTGCGATCGTCTACATTACGACAAAAGGCGATCGCATCGGGCACTTGCAAGATAAACTCTTAGGTTATTAGCTTTAAAATAAAAAATCCGCAGAATTACAAATGAGCGATGTCTACGGCGGGCTACGCCTACGCTGGACACTGACAGGAAAAAAAGCACTGATTACAGGTGCTACCAAAGGCATTGGACTAGCTGTTGCCAATGAGTTCTTATCTCTGGGTGCAGAAGTCACAATTGTGGCTCGGAATTCTCAGGATGTTGAGCGACAACTCAATACCTGGCAACAAGCAGGATTACCTGTTTATGGGATTACGGCAGATGTGGCAGCCCCTGATGGGCGACAAGCCATTTTTGAGCAGGTTGGCAAAACCTGGGATAAATTAGACATCCTGGTTAATAATGCGGGAACCAATATTAGCAAAAAAGTAGTAGAGTATACAGCCTCTGAGTATGAGTTTCTTATCCAGACAAACCAGACATCTATTTTTGAGATGTGCCGTCTATTTTACCCTCTGCTGCAAAATGGGGAAAACAGCAGCATTGTGAATATAAGTTCTGTAGCAGGTTTAGTCTCAAATCGTACAGGTGCTCCTTATGGTATGACGAAAGCAGCTATAAATCAACTGACGCGATCGCTATCAGTTGAATGGGCCTGCGATCGTATTAGGGTAAATACTGTCGCACCTTGGGCGATTCGCACACCTCTAACCGAGTCTGTACTCGATAACCAAGATTTTCTCAAATTAGTTTTATCACAAACACCTATGGGAAGGGTTGGTCAACCAGAAGAAGTAGCGGGTTTAGTGGCATTTCTTTGTATGCCTGCGGCATCTTTCATCACTGGACAATGTATCACTGTCGATGGTGGATTTTTGGCTTTTGGTTTTTAAGTGCCAAAGCGAAATCCATCCACGAGGTAGAAGAAACTACTTGCAAAATTCAGTATTGTAGAGTTTGTGCCTTAGAATCAGGAAAAAACGCCCGTGGTTCCCATTAGAGATAATAATCCGACCAAAATCACGCCTTATGTAACTTATGGGTTGATTGCTGCTAATATCCTCGCTTTTCTTTATGAAGCAAGTCTTCCCCCACAAGCATTAAATGGGTTTTTGCACCTTGCAGCTGTAGTTCCACGAGAACTCACCTTAAGCTTCGGTGGTACTTCTCTACATCAACCAGTACCAGAGTGGGCAACTTTGATTACCTCGCAATTTTTGCATGGTGGTTTCTTGCACTTAGCTGGCAATATGCTGTTTCTCTGGATTTTTGGTAACAATGTTGAAGATAAGTTAGGCCATGCCAAATATTTGCTGTTTTATTTAACTTGCGGTGTTTTGGCATCATTAACACAGTGGTTCTTCGCTCAAGATTCTAGCATTCCTTCTTTGGGCGCAAGTGGTGCGATCGCAGGCATTCTGGGAGCGTACATTCTCCGCTTTCCCAACGCTGAAGTTCTCGGTATAGTGCCTTTAGGATTTTTCTTCCCGACTTTCCGCGTTCCGGCATATTTCTTTTTGGGATTCTGGTTTCTCGAACAAGCCTTCTACGGGCTTGCTAGTCTTGAAACACCTACAAACATTGGTATGGAAAGCGGCGGTATTGCCTACTGGGCCCATGCAGGCGGGTTTATCTTTGGGGCAATTCTCGCCCCACTGTTGGGTTTATTTAGCGATAAATCCCAGGAAGAATCTTGGTAAAAGTAATTCTTTATAGTATTACAGTCACCCTCAATTATAGTGATTGATTTAATAGGTTAAATTGCCTAACCTTCGCAACTGTTAGCCTTACAAGCTATATTGCAGTTAGTCAATAATTTAGGAAAAACACCTGTGTTTCCCCTCTACGACGAAAATCCAACGCGAATCACCCCGTATTTCACCTACGGGTTAATTGGCATGAATATTTTAGTTTTTATTCACGAGGTGAGCCTGTCACATGCACAATTGAGTCAATTTTTAAATCAGTATGCGGTAGTGCCTCAAGAGTTAACCACCAATTTAAATGGGGAGTGGATAACCTTATTTACGTCACAATTCTTACACGGTGGTTGGTGGCACTTAATCTCAAATATGGTGTTTCTCTGGGTTTTTGGCAACAATATAGAAGATCGATTGGGTCATGCCAAATATCTGATTTTCTATTTGGCATGTGGTGCTTTAGCTGCCTTATGCCAATGGTTTATTGCCATGAATTCTGAGATTCCTTCCTTGGGAGCAAGTGGTGCAATTTCTGGGGTTTTGGGTGCGTATATTATCCGCTTTCCCCACGCTAAAGTTATGACCTTAATATTTTTGGGTTTTTTTATCACCACAATCAGAGTTCCAGCACTAGTAATAATTGGACTTTTTGTGGTGCAGAATTTAATCTCCGGTCTTGCTACCCTGCAAACAGCCGCTAATATGACTGTGCAAACTGGTGGAGTTGCCTATTGGGCGCACATTGGTGGTTTTGCTTTTGGCGTAATTCTCGCTCCCCTATTTGGGTTGTTTAGACGTGACTAATGGATAATTGGGTATTGGCAATTAAATCTCGTTCTTATTTGGCACCTGCTGACACTTCTTCTGATTTTTCAACAGTTTCCGATTCTACCTCAGATGTCGTTGGTGATTGTAAGACTTGTTCAGGTAGAGAAACAATAATATCAGCGCCATTGATAATTGCTCCTAATAACCCTAGTTCCGATTCAACCAATTGATCGATAGCTTCACCTAGCATATTCTCTTGTGTATAGTGTGGTCGCGCCACTATTACCATGCCATCGCTATAAGGTTGAATTAACAGAGGGTCATTGGATATGCTGAGGGGACTAGTGTCTAAAATAACTAAATCAAAACGTTCGCGGACATCCTCTATCAGCCGCCGCATTTCGCTAGACTCAAGAATAGCTGCTGATTGCCGCACAGGCCCAGGACTCGGAATAATATATAAATTTTCTACATCAGGAACTAAACGAATACATTCACTTAAGTTAGCGTAATAACGCAGGGGTTCAATAGTGGATTCGGGGTCAGGAATTACTTTCAGGGATGTACAACGAGAAGGCGATCGCAAATCTGTTTCGATAATCAAGGTTCTTTTACCAGCACGGGCAGAAGCTATACCCAAGTTATAAGCACTTGCGGTCTTACCCTCTAAGCTACTGGTGCTAGTAATCAACACCACTTTTAAGTTGTTACCACCAATTCGGCGCAGATTACTGCGGAACTTCTCATAAAATTCCAAATAAGGAGAATCGGCGGAAAGTACCACAGGCACTGCTTCTCGATCGAAATCATCAACAGGCATTAAAGGCAATTCTCCCAACACCGCCACATCCCTTTGCTTGAGGCTCTCGCGAATATCCTCCCTGGTTTTGAAAGTCCCTTCCAGCGATCCCAGTAAAAATATTACCCCGCCACCAATCACCACACCTAAGAAACCGCCCACAGCAAGGGTAATAGGTACACTCTTAGGGGGTTTGATGTCGGCAAGAGCTGTGGGCGGTCTGGCAATGCTGAGGCTGCTGGTAGTTTCTGCCTCGGCGGTTTTAGCATCAGTTAGCTTCACCTGCATTTGGTCATAGATGGCTTTTTTGAGTCCAACCTCTTGTTCTAAACGCGATCGCTCTAATTGCTTATTGGGTATCAGAGAATACTCTTGCCGTAGTCGCGCTTCTTGTTGGATTTCTTGAACTAGTTGTTGTTGTAGTGTCTCGCGTTGAGTTTGCAAAGACACCATTTGGTTTGCCAATTGCTGGCGGGCTGGATCTAAACTACTTTGGGTGCGAATACCTGCAATGCTACCCTGAAGCGGAGCCGCAGCACCATCACCACCTAACACCTCAGCAGCACGTTGTCGCAGTAATTCCTCAGCTGCTTGTTTCTGACGCTGCAACTGAATCATCGTTGGGTGTTCTGGTCGCAAATCTTTTCTGAGTACAGCAATTTGAGACTCGCTTTGATAAATTTGCGCTCGTAAATTCCCAATAATTGGATCGGCACTCAAAGCAGAAGAGATATAAGCTTGTCCGACTGTTAAGCCTAACTTACTTTGTAAACTGCGAATTTGACCATCAAGCCCAGAAATGGTTAATTGCATTTGCCGTTGAAGATTTTGGCTGGCAGTAATGGCGCTTAACAAGCTGCCATTTTCGGCTGCCAATATTGCTGTTCGCTCTATGCGATCGTACTGTTCCAACTTCTTTTCAGCAACTTGCAATTCTCGTTTAGCTTGTGGCAAGCGATCGTTAATTTTTTGAATAATTGCTTGTAATCGCCCAGTATTGATGTCACTACTCAACTTAATCATTGATTGCATCAATTCGGCCAATACTTCTATGCCTCTTTTGGGGTCACTATCTACATATTTTAGTTCAAAGATACTCGTTTCAAATTCCCCAGTTCTGGCATTCTTTTTAGGTAAAGAAAGCACGATACTTGCGCCGAGTTGTCTCGGTTTGAGATTTACTTTCTGTGCCACTGTGGCAATTATCTGGTTTGATAATAAAACTTCTTCATTCAATTCCTTTCCTTGCTGTTGGATTTGACTACCAGTTGTTGAGAAAGAAACTGGTGGGCCAGCATAGGTAAGGGCGGCAGATGCTATGTAGTTAATAGGTGGATCTGGCTGCATAGCCACCACCGTTGACCCCACTACAACTAAACCAAAACTAGCTAGTCCAATCCACTTATATTTTTCAAAAGCAATAAGATAGCGCTTAACAATTGGTGGGGTCATGGTCGCTTCGCTCCAATTAAAAATTAAAAATTAAAAATTAAAAACTAGGAAGCACCAAACTAAAGATAGTGACTTTTATATAAGGACGCTATCAACTTCCTATTGTATATATCCGTTGATATCTTTAATATTTTTCCATTAACAAACTCAAAGATAAGCTGGAGATGTGGCTTCCTCCACTCCCAACTATTTACAAACTGTATCCTTCTTGTATAGTCATTAATTCGATCCACCGCCACCGAAGTTGTCAAAAAACCGCAGAAAAGATTGAACATTGAAGAAGGGTTGGGTAATGGTAGTCAGTAAATTAGTAATTCTACCGATGAGGTTCCGACCAACAACAAGAACATCATTATCTTGAAGTGCCACATTTTGAGACGCATCGCCTCCTAGAGCTTTTTTAGCATCAAGTTTCTGGGTAACAGTTTTACCTCGTTCGGGATCGAAGCGAACCAGAGCGATATCCCGAAGATTAGCAGTATCAAGATTTACTCCTCCTAAAGCATCTACAAATGTACTGCCATTAGGCAGTGCTTGAACGGAAATACCTCCCGCAGCATAGTTTAAAACCCGGACTCTAATCTGTGGTGTAGCTAAGGATGAACGTGCTACCAAATTGCGGTCATAACCGTCATCATTACCAACTTCACGACGGGGGACGAGTATCGCATCTCCGTCTTGTAAGCGTAAATTAGGAATTGAACCGCCATTTTGCAGTGCTGCATATAAGTCAATAGTTTGTGAAATCACAGAACCATCGATTAACTTGCGGCGTACTTGTATTTGTCGCAGGTCTGCATTCAACGTTGAACCACCAGATATTAGCAAAGCATCAGCAACACGGGGTGTTGTTGAGTTAATCGGATAAATGCCTGGTCGAGATATTTCCCCGCTAATGGTAACTTGGACTGGTCGCGTCCCAACCAAGGATACTACTACGATTGGATCTGGGAAAATACGACTCAAGCCTAAGCGAATTTTCTCTTGGGCTTCTTCCAAGGTTAAACCTTGTAATGACACCGTTCCTACTTGCGGCACTATAATGTTGCCTTCTGGACTAATTACAGCTTGAAAACTCAAGTCTTGACGCTGCGTTGCTAAAGCTAAAACTATCACCGGATCGACTACATAACGATTTAAACCCAAGCGAATTTTTTCTTGAGCTTCTTCCAAAGTTAAACCTTGTAAGAAAACTGTTCCCAGTAACGGCACCACAATATTACCTTCTGGGTTGATTAAAGCTTGAAAGCCCAAATCTGGAAAGCGCTGAACCGAAACGCTAATTCCATCTCCTATACCTAAACGGTATGGGCCAGGGGGACGCTGAAGCACAACGCCAATTCCATCTCCTGGCCCCAACAGGTAGCGGCTGAGTTGTGGGGAAATTTCGTTATTTGCACCTGGAGGTACAAACTCAGTACCTGGCACAGGCGATGGGGGTTGCCTTGGTGATTGTCCTTGAGGTGGAAAAGGCTGGGCAACAACAAGTTGGATAGGTGTTATTAAGAAAACTCCTACTTGAAGACTGACAAAACATAGGGCGCTGAATCCACGCATATAATAACTGGGAGCTATGAACATCGGTGTAAAAATACTGATATAGAAATTAGTCGCGCCGAGTGGTTATTTTACTCTAAAAATGTCCTATGTGTCTCTTGTATCTGCAAGTATTTACCAAGAAAAAGAGAATAATTTTGCTAAATTGAATTTCTAATATCAATTTTTTCGGAAGCTGCGGTAAGACAAGGGGCAAAATCCTTTTATGCCATGCAAACTCATAGATAATCGCTATAACTTCTATATTGTTAACATCTTTTAGCTGAGTTTTAGCCTGAATAAATTATAGAGATACTGTTGATGAATCTTTGCACAAATGCATGTGTAACTGACTCTACAAAGGGCCTGCCATCAATTCAGCTTGCACTGTTTCTCCGATAGACTGGGCTAAAGACCAAGATGTTTCTACTTGCCCTAAAGGTTCCATTGGGATCAGAATGCTTACACTTACCCAGGGAATGCGTTGCTTACGCCACTGGGCCAATTGATCTGCCAAGAACCAGTGAAAAGGTGATGGATTCCCACCGTCTGGCATAGCGTACCATTGCAAGACAGCGAAGGTTTGCTGTGGTGTGGCGGCGCGAAAAAACCTAGCTTCTACTTTAGTTACGACATTAGAAGCCGACTTTGCAGGCGGTTTCACAGTAAATTCAGCAGAACGAAATTGAGCTACATCCCACTTTCCCCAGCGTGACCTTCCCCAGCCATTAACATCTGTCCACTCTACTTCTGGTTGATCCATAGGCCCATTTTGCGGCAGCAAAAGCAGGATTGCCTGGGATTGAGAACCTTGTTTTTTAAGTAGCTGTAAAGACCATTTATGTTCGCCAATTTGTTGGTCTGCTTGTTCAATAGTTTGCCAACCAGGAAGGGTCAACCCAGTGTTGCGGATCTCTTTTAACTCGTTGAGGGTAGCAATAGGTGGGGGCTGTTTCCATTGCCAGTGTCCTGTCAGATATCCAGGAACCCCTCCTATTGCTAGTAGCAGTAGCAGTAATAAAAGTGCTGCTACTTGACTCAATTGGTTTTCCTTGAAAAACTTGGAGAAGGAAATCATCAGTAAAATTTGTAATCCTTAGGCAGAATTTTACTTCATAAAATCACACCATGAGTTCAGTAATATTTATGAGTAGAGAATTAAGTAAGTGGGGGAGCAGAGAAAAAGAAATTAACCCATACCCCATTCCCAATACTCCTAACTTTCCGCTTCTTGCTGAGTTTCTTGAGATGCTGAAAAATAGCTAGCCAGCCAATTCAGTAAGGGCACTAATGACACCAGCATACAAGCAGAGTAGACATCACCACCCCAACCCTCATGGAGCCATTTAAAAGCTGCTTCTTGACCTGTGCCGTGAAAGAAAGTCAGTAAAGTATTACGAATGATATTCGCAGTAATACTAACGATCGCAGCAAGAGATAAAAACGATATAGTTGTGCGGCGTGAAGACAAAGCGTCTGTCCAATAAAGCAGCATCAAGCCTACGTAGAGAGTAGTAAACAACATTTTCAGCCCAGCACAATAGGGAGCAACTTCTACAATCCTTCCTCCCACATAGAGATTTACCTCGTTTACGGTTACATCCATACCAAATTGATTCAGGATGAAGCCTGCTGTACCAGCGATGAAGCTTTGAAGAGGCAAGGTATAGGGAGCAATCAGATATGGCATTGCTGTTGGGGTTGCCAAAAATACTAATAGCAGGGGGAATCCTTGCGATCGCAAACCTGCTATTCCTTTAAACCATAAGCATAATCCTACCAGGATAACGGGCAAGGAAAGGTTAACCCACTCTGTAACACCGCTAAGATAAAACACTGCCCCGAATAACAAGAAAACAGCGCTCAAAGGATGGATGGTATCTGGCAAACGTTTCCACTTTTTCCGGTTCATCCAGACTAGATAAGCCGCAAATGGTAAACCAATAATTCCGTGGCTGAAATATTCGTGTTCTGTACTGATATTTTTGTGCAGCCAACCATCGAACCAGTGTAGCAATATAGGAGCAAAAAGCAGCAGCAAAACGCCTATAATAGCTAGATTTAATAAGTCTGAGGCGTTCCTATTTTTTATCTTTTGCTGGAGTGCCATGATTTTTATTAGTCATTGGTCATTGGTCATTGGTCATTGGTCATTTGCAAAGGACAACTGACAAAGGACAAATATTCTAATTGTTAGATGTACATATAAGGATGAATTAACATCAGGCTACCACGCTGCCAAGGTCAGCTGTGGAGGGTTCATCTACCTTAGAAGTTGTTGAGACTGCATGAGCGATCGCAGCTACAACTTCTTTAACTTGGCTACTGCTCAAACCAGGATACATCGGTAATGATAAGATTTGCCGTGAGAGTTTTTCTGCTTCTGGAAAATCCCCAGGCTGGTAGCCTAAGTTAGTGAATGCCGGTTGGAGATGACAAGGAATTGGGTAGTGAATGCCAGTTTGAATTCCTACTGCTGTGAGTTTTTCCTGGAGTTGCTGGCGCTCTATCGGGCAAGAATCATCAATTTTAATCACATAAAGATGATAAACGTGTCCTGTATCACTTTGGTTTTCTATAGGGATAATACCAGTAGTTGCCAAGGGTGCTAGTTCGCTATCATACTGTTGGGCTATAGTTAAGCGATCGCGATTCCACTGTAGCAAATATGGTAATTTTTGGTGCAAAACTGCTGCTTGTAAAGTATCCAAGCGGCTATTCGTACCTGCTTCAGTATGAAAATACTTTTGCGATGCACCGTAATTTCGCAAGCGCACCATCTTCTGGGCTACATCTGAATCTCGTGTCAGCAGCATTCCTCCATCCCCAAATGCTCCCAAATTTTTGCTGGGATAGAAACTAAAAGCTGCTGCTATTCCTACTGAACCAGCGTGATATCCGTCTCTTTCGGCAAGGTGTGCTTGGGCGGCATCTTCAAAAATTAGTAGTTTGTAGGTATCGGCAAAGTTTATTAGTTCGCGTGGCGATACCATTTGACCATAAAGATGCACAGGGATTATTGCTTTGGTCTGAGGTGTAATTGCCTTTGCTGCTTTTCTTAAGTCAATTAAAGCTGTTTGGCGATCGCAATCTACCAGAATTGGCTTCGCACCAGCCCGTATAACCCCAATCAACGTGGCGATAAAAGTGTTTGCTGGTAAAATCACTTCATCACCAGCACCAATATTACACGCTTGCAATCCAAGAGCGATCGCATCTGTTCCTGATGCAACACCAACCCCATAAGCTGCCCCAGAAACTGCCGCAAATGCTGCTTCAAAATCTGAGAGTGCTTGCCCTAAAATAAAATCTCCCTGTTCCAATACAGATTGGATTGCATCTTGTAATTGCGTTTGAATTGGTTCGTGTTGTAACTTCAGGTCTACAAAAGGAACTCTAATGGTCATTTTATTCATTACCAATTGTCCTCAAAAAATATTTCCTCGGATGCAAAAATAGAAAAGCCTGCACAATTTTCAGCATGAAATTGTAATAGGTTTAATCTATTGAATCGAGACTTGTATTACTTGTATTAACTATCTAGGATTATCAGCCATCGGTGCTAGCTGTCATAAGTAAAAATGGCTATAAAAATTACATGCGTATAGTTTTTGTAAGTAAATTTACTTTGAATATCCCAGTCAGAATTTTTCCTTCTGTACATAAAGAATTACAGCTCCTTTCTATTGTATTCTTAGCATTAGCTTACCCTGGTTGAATCCAAATCTAACGCAGTCTGACTGTAAAATCTTAAGCAACAAAGGCTACACCAGTGCTAAATAAAGAACATTCAGCACCAGTAGCTAGTAACTTGTAGATACCGTGTCGCCGACTTAATGGAAGGGGTAAAAAATTTTTGCTCCAAACTTGTTTGTCAGAGGCAAAATTAGGGAATGCTTAAAAATAGCAATTGATAACCTAGAAATAGAGCTTATATCAATTCACAGTATCGAGAAATTATTAAGGTAGCAGTGGCAATGATAGAGCCTGAAAACAAATTATTTGCCCTAAAGGATGGTTGGGATTCTCATGAATCAAGAGAACAACAACGCCTCAAAGCTTTGTCAGATTTAGGTTTGCGGCAACCAGAAACGATTCCGGTTTTTGAAGAAGCCACACAGACTGCTGCCCACTTTTTGGAAGCGCCAATTTCCATATTGGGATTTGTAGATCAAGAACGTCACTGGTTCAAGTCATCGGTGGGCTTATCTAGACTAGGGCTAATGAATCATTTAGCACAAAGCCGCCAACTGTCACGCCGGGAATCATTCTGCACTCAGGTAGTAGAGAGTCTTCAAATATTTGTAATTAATGATACTCATAAACTTACAGATCCAGTGCTTGCTAGCAGCAAATTGGTGCAGGATTATGGCATTCGTGCTTACTTAGGAGCGCCACTAATTGATGCTGAAGGACATTGTTTGGGTGCATTGGCGGTGATGGATTTAGTGCCGCGCAATTTTACAAACCGAGACATTGAGTTTTTACAAATCATAGCTCGTTGGAGCATGAGTGAATTTGAGCGTAACCGACTCCTGCAAGGGAAACTCGAATCAAGCACTGCTGCGATACCTCCTATATTTTCACTCAATGACGAACGTAACACAGAGATTAAAATCACCGCACCCACTAAAGATAGCGACTCTATTTCTACCAAGCAACTGAAGTTGGAACTTTTAGGTCAGCTAACTCAGGAGTTACGCACGCCCTTAACATCTGTACTCGGTATGGCTGGTGTTTTAGGACGTGAGATTTATGGGCCTTTGACGACTAAGCAAAGAGAATATTTGGAAATTATCCAACACAGTGGTCGATATTTACTTTCCCTAGTAAATGAAATTACTGAACTAGGAGCTATGGATGACAACTCAACTGTACTTAATCTAGCTCCTGTGGATATCGAAATGCTGTGTCAACAAGCTATCAATACTTTAGAAGAAGTGGCTAATCGGCGCGAGCAAGATATTCGCCTCTCTATAGAACCGGGACGCAATCGCATTTGGCCTTTAGATAAAGAAAAGGTGCGACAAATCCTTTATCACCTGGTTTTCAGTGTGATTCAACTTTCGGCTACAGGTAGCGTTGTTCGCATTCATGTATCTTACAAGGAAGATACACTCAACATTACTATTTGGGTTTCCCATCCCTGGTTAGGGGATGGCATAACAGAGGTCGATCCCTACTTCCGTCTCAATTCTTTGTCGCTGCTAGAGTTAACAGGCGAAGTAGCAACTTACAATACTCATCCAGAAAGCCAGAAGCAACTAGATACTTCATCTGTAGCAGTGGAAAATTCAAAAAACTTGAGTGATTCTCACTCAAATTTCTTTGCTGCTAGTTCAGGGATAAATTTAGCTAAATCAACTGGAACTCTTTCTCGTGAAAGCTTGGGGCTATTGCTAAGTTGTCAACTGGCAGAGTTGCACAGGGGACAAATTTTGATTCAAGGTTCACCCGAATCAGGATATCGTTATGTGCTTTCTTTGCCACTCCAACTGGCAACTCCCTCACAAGCTATTAGCGATGTCTAAATTATTGGGATTGGGATTGGGAAAGAGGTATTTTCAACTATATTGTTGAGTACTAAGTACATGAAGGGCTATCTTAATTTGATATTGGCTGAAGTGGTTTCGGATTAAAGGTAGTAGCTGATGGCTAAAAATAAGAGCGCTATAACGCGATGTGCAATCTCTGTTATTACCTTTTTATAGCCATAGGCATTATGATCGATTCCAAGTTCTGCGTCGGCAGGCTAATCGATCGCAATGTTTTTTATGAATTTAGTCTGGCAACGATTTACTTTATCATCTTTACCGCTCAAAGAATATCTTGCTACCAGTTACGTACACCGTTATCTGGTCGGACTGTTAAGTTCTTGGCGGCAAACCAGCATCTTACTTCAGTGGGGAGATGCGATAGCAGCTGCTTTACTCAGCTTAATATATGCCCTTGCACCTTTTGCTTCGAGTACGTTAGTAGGTTTGCTACTGGTGGCTTGTGTGGGATTTTGGTTGTTGTTAACTTTATCTGATGAAGTCACACCAGCAAATGTCTCGTCAGTCACTCCCATTCACCTGCTGGTATTGCTCTATTGGGGAATTGCTGTCATCGCAACCGCATTATCACCAGTGAAAAAGGCAGCACTTAACGACTTGGGAACGTTGACCTTGTATTTGCTACTATTTGCCCTTTGTGCCAGGGTACTAAGGTCGCCTCGTCTCCGGTCTTGGATTATTATTCTTTACCTGCACGTATCGTTAATTGTCAGTGTCTATGGATTGCGGCAATGGTTTTTTGGAGCCACAGCACTGGCAACTTGGGTCGATCCTGAATCTCCTCTGTCTAAGACTACAAGAGTCTACAGTTATTTAGGTAATCCCAATTTATTGGCAGGATACCTTTTACCAGCAGTAATTTTTAGTTTAGTGGCAATTTTTGCATGGCAAAGCTGGCTCAAAAAAGCCTTAGCATTAACAATGCTGATTGTCAATACTGCCTGCCTGATCCTGACTTTTAGTCGTGGCGGTTGGATTGGACTAGTGGTGGCAATTTTAGCTGTGATGGCATTGCTAGTTTATTGGAAAAGTCTGGAAATGCCTCCTTTTTGGCGTACTTGGTCGCTACCGATTATCTTGGGGGGTTTAATCGGGGTATTACTGCTAGCAGTGATATTTATAGATCCAGTGCAGGTTCGGGTCTTGAGTATTTTTGCCGATCGCAAAGATAGCAGTAATAATTTTCGCCGAAATGTGTGGGATGCTGTCTTTGAGATGATTCGCGATCGCCCAATTTTCGGTATTGGCCCCGGTCACAACTCTTTTAATAAAGTTTATCCTCTCTACCAACGCCCTCGTTACACTGCTTTAAGTGCTTATTCGATTTTGTTTGAAGTGACTGTAGAAACTGGATTTGTTGGTTTAGCCTTCTTTCTCTGGCTAATAATTGTTACATTTAATACGGCACTTTTGCAAGTCCGACGATTGCGACAACTCAGAAGTGGAGAGGGATTTTGGTTAATTGGGGCGATCGCTATTTTGTTGGGTATGCTAGCTCACGGCACTGTAGATACTGTCTGGTATCGTCCTGAAGTCAATACCCTCTGGTGGCTCATAGTTGCCTTAATTGCCAGTTACTGGAAACCTTTAGCTCAAAATCAGACAAATTCATCTAACCCTGAACCAGCATTAAACTAACTTAAGTTAGTGTGTCAGTTGTTTTTATAATGAACAACTGACAACTTTTGAACGCATTAAAAAAAGGCTAGAGACAACATTTAACTTGTCTCTAGCCTTTTTTATTTAATGGGCAGTACCAGACTCGAACTGATGACATCCTGCTTGTAAGGCAGGCGCTCTACCAACTGAGCTAACCGCCCTCTGACCAATCCTTAACTAATATAGCAGACAATTTCGCATTGCGCTAGTAGTTTTGGTAAAATCTTTTTTTCTCTTATACTGGCTCAGTATTCAGTTACTCAGCACGGGCTAAACGCCCCACTATCGCTAACAGGAATTAGAATGCCCTCTGGTCGGACGCACGATCGCATTACTATGTATGCTCTGCCGTTGGTGGCGGGCGTTACTTTGTGGCAGACTCGCAGTAGCAATGCGACTTTGTTGGTTGCAGGCGGGTTTCTATTTGGAGGGCTGATGTTTGGCCCCGATTTAGATATTTACTCTGTGCAATTTCAACGCTGGGGTTTCTTGCGCTGGATTTGGCTACCTTATCAAAAAAGTCTGCGGCATCGTTCTTTTTTATCCCACGGGCCGATTATTGGCACAATTCTGCGGATACTTTATCTGGGGTGTTTGCTAGCAATCTTGGCAATTTTCGTTTTGGCAATTGCCCAAAGGTTATGGAATCTGAGTTTTACTTGGCAAGATTTGGGTGGAACTGTGGGGCGATCGCTCGGGCAATACGATACTGAATATATTGCCTTGTTTTTGGGTTTGGAACTTGGTGCCATGAGTCATTCTCTTAGCGATTGGGGCGGTTCGGCATACAAGCGCTTTCAAAAACAGGGGATTCGGGGGTTGCTTCCTAGTGGCAAAATGAAGAAGCGGAAAGTTACAAGTCGCGGTAGTCGTCGAGCTACAGTTAGCAGAAAGAGCAACGGAAGAACGACAAAGGACAAATGACAAATGACAAATGACAAAGTTGATACTTTGGCGGCGTTGCAAGAATTGATTGAGGTAGTAGCAAAATTGCGATCGCCTGATGGTGGTTGTCCGTGGGATTTAGCGCAAACTCCCGAAACGCTAACCCCTTATGTGATTGAAGAAGCTTATGAGGTGGTGGATGCAATTAAGAGTGGAGATAAAAGTGCGATCGCAGAAGAGTTAGGCGATTTATTATTACAGGTGGTATTGCAAGCCCAAATTGCCAGCGAATCTGGACAATTTTCCCTCAAAGAAATAACTCAGGGGATTTCCCAAAAGTTGATTCGCCGTCACCCTCATGTCTTTGGTGATGTATCGGTGACAAGTGTGGATGAGGTGCGGCAAAATTGGGAACAAATCAAGGCTGCGGAAAAAGGCGAACCATCCCCAGAGGCGCAAAAACTTAGTGCTAAACTCGGTCGTTATGGGCGTACTCTTCCCCCGTTGACAGCAGCGATGAAGATTTCTCAAAAGGCTGCGGCGATCGGGTTTGAATGGGAAAATATTCAGGGCGTTTGGGATAAGTTTCATGAAGAGTTAGGGGAGTTTCAACAGGCTTTAGCTGCGGAAACACCCGAACGACAACAAGCAGAATTAGGCGATTTACTGTTTGCAGTTATTCAGCTAGCGCGTTGGCATCATCTCGATCCCAGCGCCGGTTTGCAAGGCACAAATCAGCGATTTGTGCAGCGATTAGAAAAAATGGAGGCAGTTGTCGATCGCCCCCTTTCTGATTACAGTTTGGATGAGTTAGAAACTCTTTGGCAACAGGCAAAAGCCCAACTTGCTAATGAAAAGAGGAAGGAGTAGGGAGGCTCCCTATTCCCCTTCTTCAAGATTCTTTAGGAGAGAACCACTTATCATATAACGATTGATAAGTGTCATTTTCTTTGAGATTCAGCAGGGCCTGATTAATTGGTTTTCGGTAGGAACTGTTGTTAGGCATAATGATACCGTAGCTTTCTTCACGTAAGATACTGCCAACAATCTGTACTTTCCCTTTGCCTTCATTGGCAGCATAAAAGAGGAGTACAGGTGCATCAAACACCACAGCATCAGCTTTTTTTGTTTGTAGAGCATTGTAAGCTTCCTCAATTTTGGGGACTTCTAAAATTGAAATATGATGTTCTTGCAGATATGTCGCCGCTGTGCTACCCGCAGTTGTAGCCACTACCTTACCAGGTAAATCGTCTATACTCCTGATATCGCCCTGAAGTTGCTGCACTGTTAATGAAGTAGTCGCGCTGGCTGTAAAGTAGGCGACAAAGAGGACTCCGATGAACATCCAGACTACAGCTATTAAACGTCCCAGCACTCCCTTGGGCATTTCATCGGCTTGAGTCGCTAATGTGGCAGCTGCCCACCAACAAGCTTTAAAAATGCCAGGAAAGTATGATTGAGAAATCATCCCTTCTTTGTGATTGCGCTCAGATAACCAAATAATGTGGGCTGCTACGACAATTAGCACTAGGGCAATGCCTATTACCTGCAAGAAGCCAGTAGAAAAAAACAATTGCAAAATATTTGGAAAGGCACTGTTTTTACTATCTACGTTTCGTACCATAATTTGCAGCCCCCCAGCAAAAATGGGTAATGAGAAATCAAAATTCTGCTCGCGTTCGGCTGTAATTGAGATAGCTGCAATCCCCAAGTTGGCTTTGCTGTCTTTAATCGCAGAAAGCAGTTCCGGCACACTAGAATATTCAATAAATTTAGACTCTACACCAATTTGGTTAGCAATGCTGCGCCAAAGGTCAATACTGAATCCCGATAGCTCACCTTTGTTTGATAGTACAAAAGGCGGTATAACTCGTGTACCTACTAATAATGGTTGTTGGAGTTTTGGCGATTGTTGGGGTTCTGGTTTTTGGGACAGTCCTGGGGATGCTATTAATAACAATGCCAAAATTCCCCCTACTAATCCTATAGAGGTATACAGTGCTAAGGAACGCCTGGTTTTGTTTTTGCAGTCCTGTCTGTCAAAATAACCAATCGGGTTTTTCCTCTCAGCCATAAGTTGGCGAAATCTAGTAGCGATCGCATTTATCATCAGAATTAGCTTAGGGTTTCATGCAAAGTATATTTATCATTCCACGCCATATCAAAGATCCCATTCATTATCCCCATAAAACTGAAACCTGCATCAACAGGGTAAAATTCCACGGGATAATTTGACCTGTTGTTCTGCTACTGTTGTTGTAACCATCAGGCCCTCCTTAAGCTAGAAAAAAATTTGCTTAAATCTACTTATTATATTTCTAGCTCTACAGCACTCTAGGTAGATTTTTTTATTAACCCTTTATTGTAACATGGGCGATAGGGGCTGATATAGCTACAGTGTGTTTAATTGATTTTATAAGACTCGTGTTGGCAAGACAAACCTCTATCTTGTGAGCAATAGTTTTGAGTTCAGCTTTGAGCGTACGGTTGAACTTGTATTTGCTTAATATTTCCTCTCACGTGCGCTTCTCTAGTCTTAGCAAAGTGAGCAACATGAATGTAGACGATTTTAGTCAGCAAATAGAGACATTACGCTCACGGGTGACGATATTATTGCAAAGTACTGCAACTGAACAGTACTCGCAACAAAAGCTAACAGCAGAAGCTTTTGAAGAACTGAAAATTGCTTTGGAGGAAATGAGAGTCGCCTCCGAGGAACTACAAGCAACACGAATGGTAGTAGAGAAGGAGCGTCAGCGCTACCAAGAGTTATTTGATTTTGCGCCTGATGGTTACTTGGTAACTGATATTTATGGCACTATTCTTGAAGCTAACCAAGCTACTACTGTCTTACTTAATATCTCAGAGCGATTTTTGATTCGTAAACCGTTTGTTAGTTTTATCGCACAGTCAGATCGTCAAGCTTTTTTTGATTATCTGGCTCAGTTGCAGCATCTCGACCGGGGCGGAGAATGGGAAGTGTGTGTACAACCACGAGAAAAAGTCTGTTTTGATGTTGCTTTGACAGTAGTTACCGTCCGTAACAAGGAGGGTAAGCCAGTTGCTCTGCGCTGGCTAATGCGCGATATTACCAAGCGTAGGCGTTTAGAGTCCGAGCGAAAACTGTTATTTGCCAGCGAGCAAATTGCCCGGATTGCAGCCGAAGCGGCAGAGAGGCGCTCTAATTTTTTGGCTGAAGCAAGTCGTGTGCTGGCATCTTCCTTAGATTACCGCACAACTCTCACGAGTATGGCACAACTAGCAGTGCCTACCCTTGCCGATTGTTGCATTGTAGATGTCGTTGAAAATAATTCGGTAGCCTTTACTAACCCAGTCATCGCTGCTTCGGAACCGCAGAAAGAAGCACTAGTGCGAGAACTCCGACAACGCTATCCAATTCCTATCGATGCTGATTATGGACTACCAAAGGTTTTACGGACTGGTAAGCCGGAACTAGTTACAGACATTCTTGAGTCTTCATTGCAGAAAAACACATGGAACCAGGAATATCTCAATTTACTGCAAGTTAAGTCTTATATGGTTGTGCCCCTGTTAGTGCGGAAACGCAAATTAGGGACAATTGTATTTGCCTCTGCACAAGTAGGACGCTATTACACAATTGTAGACCTAGCAATGGCTGAAGAAGTTGCCCAACGCGCAGCTTCTGCTATTGAAAATGCACAGCTTTATCGCCAAGCCCAGGAAGCTAACCGAATTAAAGACGAATTTTTAGCGATCGTCTCTCACGAACTTCGTACACCTCTCAACTCGATGCTGGGTTGGGTTCAAGTAATACGGAATCGAAAATTGGATGAAGCAGTTACTTCTAAGGCACTGGAGACAATCGAACGAAATGCAAAACTTCAAAGGAAACTGATTGAAGATATCCTGGATATTTCACGGATTGTACAAGGTAAAATCCGCCTAAATCTCCATAAAGTTGACCTGGTAATTGTAATTAACGCGGCGATTGAGGCTGTATATCCCACATCTGAGATTAAAGATATTCGAGTTGAATCTAAGCTTGACTCGTCAGTAGGTGAGGTTATGGGTGATGCAGAACGCCTCCAACAAATAGTCTGGAATTTGCTCTCTAACGCCGTCAAGTTTACACCTAGCGGAGGCCGAGTTGAAGTGTGTCTGGAGCAGGTAAACTCAAATGCTAAGATTTCTGTCTCTGACACAGGTAAGGGAATTAATGCTGACTTTCTACCTTATATATTTGAGCGCTTCCGTCAAGCTGATAGCACAACTACTAGAGCAGACAGTGGTTTGGGGCTGGGACTGGCAATTGTAAACCACTTAGTAGAAATGCACTCAGGCACAGTTTATGCATTTAGTGAAGGGGAAGAACGGGGAGCAACATTTACAGTCTTGTTGCCTCTAATAGAAGCGCAACCAGAGCAGTTAATTGAAAAGAATCAAGTAAAAGTCAATAACCTCTTAGCGCTTGATGGGTTGCAAATACTCCTTGTAGATGATAATGCCGATACTCGTGAGTTAATTGCCTTCATTCTTCAACAGTCGGGAGCGCAGGTGACATCGGTTAGCTCAGTAGGTGAAGCCTTGGAAGCGCTGGTACGATTAAGACCAAATATTTTAGTCAGTGATATCGGAATGCCAGATGAGGATGGTTATTCGCTAATTCGCCAAGTGCGATCGCAAGAAGCCCTTAGTGGGGAGAAGATTCCAGCTGTAGCACTAACGGCATTTGCTAGAGATGAAGAACGCCGCCTGGCTCTGGAAGCCGGATTCCAAGTTCATCTATCTAAACCAATCGAGCCAGATAAGTTGGTGAAAGTACTGGCGAACCTAGTTAAAGGCAACCAACAATTTTAACGTATAAGTCTTAAGGTTTTTTAGCACGTAATCAGCAATTATCTGGGTGTAGCTAGTCGTAAATATTGCTGAATTAGCAAATGCTTAGGCGTAGCCAACTGTAAGTAAGTTAGCGTTAAAAAAAGAGGCAGTTACTACCGCCTCCTTGCAAATTAAAGCTTGGGTGGATTGAGAAATGCTTTGACAGCAGCCTAGAAACTCGGCTAGCGGCTCAAAAACATAATCAAGACCACTCCCAGGATAATCGATCCACCACCAAGGATGAATGACCAGAAGCGATGGTAACTGTTGACAATAGTGCCATTTTCACTTTGAAGTTGAATTAAATCCATCCAAGGCGCAACACCCCGACGGAACCAACCTACAGCCCCCACTTGTTCGCCAATCAAGCTTTTCACTCGTTTCATCCCAAACAAGAAATTACCGATGGGGCCAAAGCGTGAGGCGTAATGCAGATAAAGCATCCCGCTACGATCTTGAATTTTCAAATCCGAACCAAATTTATAACCAGCGTCGCCACGACCAATGAGTTGACCTTTCAGTTTTGCCGGTTGTCCGCGTAACGGACTGGCGTAAGGGTCTGACATTAGCGTGAGAATATCAGTTTCTGCTGCTTGCTTGTAGTCGGGGAACATCACCAAGGCTTTGATTACAATTCCTATGCCTAAGCCAATAAGTGGCGCACCAAATGCTAAACCTGTGTTTGGGGAACTTGACCACAGAATCACACCCATTACCAAGCCAACCAAGAAACCAATTGTTTCAGCGCCGTACAGTACAACATCTAAAAAGAAGTTGCCGTAAAGCTTACTCTTACTCAGAGTTTTGCCTTCTCCAATAACTCGCCCCATATCAAACTCAGTTGGTAAACCCAATTGTTCGGCATAAGTGCTTAATGCACGAACTCGTTTACCTGTCAATGGATGAGTTGAATTTAACTCCATCCACCAGCCCCAAGGGTTAAACATATCCCAGAGAAAGACGCGACCAATTTTTTGGGTATCGGATGCAATGCGGTAGGCGGTTCCTGTAGAAGCGGCGGCTTTATGGTCATAGATACCCAAGGCACGAGTCCCTTCAATTAAACGACTGGGTTCTTGTGTCCGCGAACCTTCCTCTAATATGCCGTAGGCAATTTTCACCAAAGCGCGGGATAATCCATTGGGATTACCTGTACTTTCGGCCGCAAAATGGTCAGCAAAGTATTCTCGTGTCCGAGATAGGTACAGCAGCAGATAAGTACCAATGAGATAAAACACGTAGGCAACTAAACCAGCAGTTTGGATAGCATCTTTAATTTTGCTATCGCCACCACGCCCTAATCTTCTGGCTGTGCTGTAAATCAGGTAGCAAATTTGCACTAAGGTGGAAGCTACGGTCATCACTGCAAAGTCCCAGTGGACGATGTGCCCCAATTCATGGGCGTAAACTGTAGCAATTTCATCGTCATCCAAATATGTGAAAAGTCCCTGACTAACTATTAAACGGGCGCTATTCGGCAATGAACCGTAAGTAAAAGCCGTGGGATTTTGGTCATTAATTATGCCTAGTCGTGGTGTTTTCAGCTTTTTCTGCTCGCAGACTTGGCGAATAACTTTAGCTGTCTCTGGACTGAGGCTTTCAACTTCTGCTAACTCTACCCAGCGAGTTTGGTAAAGCCAGCCTTGAGTTAAGTCCATCATGAATGGAGACAGGAAAAAGGCGGCAATATTAAAGACTAGGGTAATACCAATAGCGATCGCTAGTCCTTGGAGCGGATCGTTGCTACCCAAAATAAATACTAAGCTCAAACCTAAAGCAAACACCATGCCAAACAACAAGGTCATGGTGACACCAGAAGCTAACGCCAAACTACCACCCACACCCCCCATTGCTAATTTCATCCCAGTAGTGGCGGCACGGCCAGCTTTTTGGCTGGCGTTAGATTGGGTTGCTGGCGTTTGGCGGAAGGATTGACTGGCTTGTTCTGCCCAACTGCGAGCCTGTGGGTTTTCACTCATCATTAACCTTTGACACAGAATTTTGGCTTTTTCGATTTCGCCTATGGCTTGATAGGCTTTTATCAGCCACATCTGTGCTGAAAGATAATCTGAGGAATCACTTTCGCCGGAGGCGTTGGCGCGGCCATCAGCGCAATCCCGGCAGAATTGTTCGAGCAATTCAACCGCTTCTTGATAACGCTTGTCTTTTAAGGCATCTAATCCAGATTGCAATGACATAGGATCTCCCTAGTAAAGGAGTGGTATTTTATCTATCAATACTCAATAGAACCAGCGATCGTCACTGCAATTTCGTAAAAATTTAAATAATGGCAGTATAAATTATCTACTTAAGTAAAAGACTAGAGAAACATAAATTACGATGTCTCTCTAGTCTTGGGTACGCATAAATCATTTTTAAGGCTTTTAAATATTGCCTGTAATAATACTTAAATTATTTATATATGGGTGAAGTTGTTACTGTTACTTCCTCTGTGTTTCATACTCACAGAATAAATGTTTTGAATCAAGTTTTGCTTCACCCGATCAGAGGAATTATTGATTACCCAGATGGTTCACCCGATTGGAGGAAGACGATAAGCAACGATCGACTCAGATTGATAAGATGAAGAAAAAGTAAAGATTTCTGCTATGACTATTTTTGATATTGGCTCTCCCCTAATTGCGATCGCCCAAAAAACCCGCAAAGCCGCAAGTAAGCTGGCGATTCTCTCGACTGAGGCAAAAAATCAAGCAATTGTGGCGATCGCGCAAGCTTTAGAATCGGCTAGAGATGAAATTTTACAAGCAAATATTGCTGATTGTGAAGCTGCGAATGCCGAAGGAATTCCCCAACCGCTTTATAAACGCTTGCAGTTAGATGAACATAAATTAAGAGATGCGATCGCTGGGGTACGAGATGTAGGTAAGCTAGCCGATCCAATTGGTAAAATCCAAATTCACCGCGAACTTGATACTGGCTTAATTCTCAAGCGAATTACTTGTCCTTTAGGCGTTTTGGGGATTATTTTTGAAGCCCGCCCAGAGGCGGCGATTCAAATTGTTTCCTTAGCAATCAAATCTGGAAATGGTGTAATCCTTAAATGCGGAAAGGAAGCGGTGCGTTCTTGCGAAGCGATAGTTAAAGCAATTAAGCAAGGATTATCTGAAACTGCTGTTAACCCTGATGCAGTTCAGTTGTTGACAACAAGAAAAGAAACTCTAGAACTTTTGAAATTAGATAAATATGTAGATTTAATTATTCCTAGAGGTTCTAATTCCTTTGTCCGGTTTGTTCAAGAAAATACTCGCATTCCTGTATTAGGTCACGCTGATGGGATTTGCCATCTTTATATAGATAAAGCTGCCGATATTTCTAAAGCAGTTCCGATTACTGTTGATGCCAAAGCACAATATCCTGCTGTTTGTAATGCAATTGAAACTTTGCTAGTTCACCAATCAATTGCTACAGAGTTTTTACCTAAAGTTGCCGATGCTTTGCAAGAACGCAACGTAGAATTAAGAGGTGATAAACGCACCTTGGAAATTTTACCTAACATTGCAACTGCAACAGATATAGACTGGGAAACAGAATACAGCGATTTTATTTTGTCGATAAAGATTGTAGACTCTATAGAAGCTGCGATCGCACATATTAATGAATATGGTTCTCGTCATACTGACGCGATTATCACTGAAGATTCAGAATCTGTTGAAACTTTCTTTGGACTGGTAAATTCAGCTAATATATTTCATAATTGTTCTACCCGATTTGCTGATGGTTTCCGCTATGGTTTCGGTGCAGAAGTAGGAATTAGTACACAACAAATGCCTCCCCGCGGCCCTGTTGGTTTAGAAGGATTAGTTACATATAAATATCAAATGACTGGCGACGGACATATTGTAGCTACTTACACCGGGGCGAATGCTAAAGCTTTTACTCATCAGGATTTTGAGTAAAGTATTCTCGCATAATACGTTATGGAAACACTATAATTACACTTTTACCTCATCTACTGAACTACCACAAATACTACATAACTAACAAAAGGGGGTGTTAGTGGTTGCATCTTACAGAGAATCTTTATTGCCATGATTCAGTGAAACTGTCTACATCGAAACCAGCATCGTAGGATATCTAACTGCTAGACCGAGCAACAACTTGATTCTTATGGCAAATTTGGAAGCTACGCGTGAATGGTGGGACACTCGCCGAGATCAATTCACCCTTTATATTTCTCAAGTGGTTTTGGATGAGGTGGCGCGAGGTGATATGGAGATGGCAACTAGGCGACTTGAGATCCTATCTGATTTTCCATTACTCGAAGTAAATAAAGCTGTACAAAATTTAGCAGCGCAATTTCTTACAAGAAGTAATCTTCCGCCCAAAGCTGCTGATGATGCACTTCATATTGCTGCGAGTACAGTTTACGGTTTGAACTATCTTCTAACGTGGAATTGTAAACATATTGCTAATGCTCAGATGCAGAAGAAATTATCACAGATAAGCCTTGAAGCTGGATACGAACTACCGATAATTTGTACACCTTATGAATTAATGGGAGAATAAAAATGTGGAAAGATGAAATATTAGAAGAAATTTACAAAATCCGAGAAGAACACGCTAAGTTGTTTAACTACGATTTACAGGCAATTTGTGATGATTTGCAAAAGAAACAAGCTGTTAGTGGAAGGCGAATAATCTCAGTACCACTCAAACAACCAAGTCAGCAGTATAACAAATAGCTGCACCCGCCCAAGTAAAATTTAATGATTGAGTGTTGCAAAATTATCTGCGGCTGATAAATTAGCTATTAAACTAATGCTTTCAATAACGCCTGAAGTTTAAGTTGCACCTCTGCAAACTCTTTGTCAGGATCGGAACCCGCAACGATACCAGCACCAGCATACAATCTTGCGCGATCGCCATCAATCAATGCTGAACGAATTCCCACAATAAACTCACAGTTCCCCTGAGAATCTATCCAACCTAGAGGCGCAGCATACAAACCTCTCTCAAAGCTTTCGTAACGACGAATTTCGGCACAGGCTACATCTCGTGCTGCACCTGCAACGGCTGGTGTAGGATGCAATTGTCCGACAATCTTTAATGGGTGGATATTCAGTGGAACTACTGCACTTATTGGTGTCCATAAATGCTGGATATTCGATAATTGTCGCAGCCGCGGCGCTAGTATTTGTGGTGACAAATTTAGTTGGCGTAGGCGTTGTGTAATAAAATCAAGTACTAGCGAATGTTCGTGCTTTTCTTTTTCACTATTTAATAAACGATTGGCATTAGCTGCATCTTCGGCTGGAGTTTTACCTCGTGGTGCAGAACCAGCCAAAGCATCAGTAATTAACTTTTGATTATTAATACTAATTAATCTTTCTGGACTTGCACCAATAAAGTTTTGTCCTTTGCCATTACTTGTAGAAAAAATGTAACAATTAGGATGTATTTGTCTAAGATTATTTAAGGATTTAACTAAGTCAAACTGATTGCTTGATTTTACGTCTAATATATCTGCTAGGACAATCTTACTTAAATGACTAGACCGAATTTTTTCCAAAACAGATACTACTGAACGTTTAAACTGAGTAGCATTTGAGACAGATTTTTTGTAAAAGTTTCTCGAAAAAGAATCAATATTAGCAGAGTAATATTCTAAAGATTGGATGAATTCAATTTTATTTTGTACATTATCCAACAACCTTTGAATATTTGTATTTTCATTAAGAATTATGTTTGTTACTAATATACAACGCTGATTTTTAACAGCTACTTGCCAACGTGGAAGAAAAATGGTAGCAGATGGAAATGGATAATCGACTTGGGCGTTCTTATCAAAAAAGCTGAAATAAGAAAAAAAGTGAGGCCCAGAAAAAGGTTGATTAGCGTTACCAAAATTAATTATATTTTTTAGACAAGATTTGATAAAATATTCAGCTTGAGTAAAACGATCTGCACCATCAATCTGTAATTTTGCTACAGAATCAATTGCTGCGATCGCTTCTCCTTTTGCTCTGTCCTCAAAGTAAAAATTTATTTCATTTGCTTGTGTAAGTCGATCCAATACAAGTAAAGGATCGACTAAATCGATCTCTTGAGAGATACTGACAATTTGCTTGTCATTATTTTGGAGGCACTTTTCTTGGACTGATAACAAAAATTGATATAAATCTTTGCGCTCTACAAACAAGTTGCTACGACATGGTGAAACTGTCATGGATCTAACGATAGTAAATTTTTTTTAAGTTACTTCCTAAAGTGTAATTAATCGTGGTCGTATTTTTATAGGTAACATATTAAGTTGCCATTTCACCAGCGTAGGATTTGCTTTGTTCATGGTGTTCCTAGACCATAATAAGACAGTTTTAGCCTGAGACTGCAACGTGAGGGTGAGTGTTAACAACACAAGGTTAACAAGCCATAGTAAAAGTGATAGTTATTTATATATCACTCATATCTAGCGTCTCTTTAAATCATAAAATCTAAAGTGTGAGCAATATTCTGGTAATTTAATTAATCACAACTGATGACTACCAAGCAAATTTTATATCCCAACACTAAGTTATGGATGGCAGCGATTAAACCGCCAATGTACAGCGTTGCCATTATGCCCATTTGGGTAGGAACAGCAGTAGCTTATGCCGAAACTAAAAATTTTAATGGTGTAGTATTTTCTACTTTTGTAACTGCCGCAATCTTAATTCTTGCCTGGGAAAATATCAGTAATGATGTCTTTGATTCGGAAACAGGTATCGATCAAAATAAGCACCATTCTCTGGTGAATTTGACTAGCAATAAGCTATTAATATTTTGGATAGGAAATTTGTGTTTAGGTTTGGGATTGCTGGGCATACTAGCGATCGCCTTTTGGCAACATGACCTAACTGTGATCGGCATCATTCTACTATGCTGTGGTTTAGGCTATATGTACCAAGGCCCTCCCTTTCGCTTAGGATATCAGGGTTTAGGCGAGATTCTTTGCTTTTTTGCCTTTGGCCCCTTAGCAGTAGAGGCAGCATATTACAGCCAGACTCAAACTTGGTCAATGACAAGTTTAGCAGTTTCAGTCATTGTCGGCATTGCCACAACCTTAATTTTGTTTTGCTCACACTTTCACCAAGTTAAGGATGACATAGCCGCAGGTAAGCGATCGCCTATCGTTCGTCTAGGAACCCAAAAAGGGGCGCAACTCCTAGTTTGGTTTACTGGTAGCATTTATCCTCTCACCTTGCTATTTGTACTATTGGGGATTTCTCCAGCTTGGACATTACTGAGTTGGGTGAGTTTACCCTTTGCTGTCAAATTATGCCGCCACGTCCAAGAAAATCACAATCAGCCTGACAAAGTTAGTAACTGTAAATTCATCGCCGTAGCCGTGCATTTCTGGGCTTGCTTGCTGTTCGGCTTGGGATTTATGCTTTAACAATTACTAATTGATGCGTTATCAATTTAAATTTCGTCCATATCAGCGAAGATTTTTGCGATCGCTGACTACCAATCATGGTATTTGGGATGTTCGTGAAGGTATTATCCTCCGTCTCACCGATGAATCAGGTAAAGTCGGCTGGGGAGAAATCGCCCCCATTAGTTGGTTCGGTTCGGAAACCCTAGAACAAGCCTTAGATTTCTGTCGCCAACTCCCAAGAGAAATCACAGATCAGATAATTTTCTCCATCCCAGATGAGTTACCTGCTTGTCAATTTGGCTTTGAGTCAGCGCAAGAGTGGGGAAGTGAATTCTTTTCAATGCCCAATGCCCCATGCCCAATGCCCCATGCCCAATCTTTCAGTGGTTTACTACCATCTGGAGAAGTGGCTTTAAATCAATGGAAAATGCTGTGGCAACAGGGATATCGCACGTTTAAGTGGAAAATTGGTGTGGATGCGATCGCTGATGAACTAAAAATTTTTGAGTCACTGATACACACCTTACCAGCCTTTACGAAACTGCGATTAGATGCCAACGGTGGACTCAGCTATGAAGAAGCTAACTTATGGCTGCGGACTTGCGACAATCTCAAGGCAAATGGAGAACTACCCCTAGAAATTGAATTTATCGAACAACCGCTACCTGTAGAGCAATTTCAGGGGATGTTGGAATTGAGTACGAGTTATGAAACTGCGATCGCTTTAGATGAATCTGTCGCCACACTTGGGCAACTCGCCGCCTGTCATCAACAAGGTTGGCGAGGGATTTTTGTCATCAAGCCTGGGATAGTCGGATCGCCATCTCGTCTGAGAAAGTTTTGCCACCAACATCAAATTGATACAGTATTTTCATCAGTATTTGAAACTGCGATCGCTAGACTTGCAGCACTCCAACTAGCAGCCGAATTATCCCGAAATAACAGGGCAATTGGTTTTGGCATCGACCATTTTTTTGAACAAGAAGAAAGCTGGCTTCAAAGTTTATGGAAAGACCTTTAGACTATCTTAATAACCTGGCTAAAAATGATTGGCTTATCGGTTATGACAGCCATCAATTTAATCAAATAGCTCAACAATTATATTTAGAACTAACGCAACTATCAGCGTGTGGAACGCCACCAAAAATCATCTTAGCTGAACGCGAACCATTACGGTTTCTAGCAAGTTTTATTGCCGCTTGTGCAGCAAATTTTCCAGTTTTTCTGTGTAACCCCGACTTGGGAACACAAGAATGGCAACAAGTCTTTGATTTAGTAAAACCAGATATTATTTTGGGAATAGGGAATAGGGAATGGGGAATAGGGAATGGAAATAATTACCAATGCCCAATGCCCAATCACATCATGATTCCTACAGGTGGTTCATCGGGACAGATGAAATTTGCCATCCATACTTGGGAAACTCTCACAGCATCTGTACAAGGATTTAGCGAATACTTTCAACTAAAGCAAGTCAATTCTTTTTGCGTTTTACCGCTATATCACGTTAGCGGTTTAATGCAATTTATGCGTTCTTTCACCACCGCAGGTAAACTAGCTATTCAACCATTTAAATCCGTAGAATCTGGTCAAACATTAAATATTAAACAATCAGAATTTTTCATATCTTTAGTACCAACGCAGTTACAGCGACTCCTAGAGAATCCAGAACTAACTGAATGGTTATCCCGATTTAATACTGTACTTTTGGGAGGTGCGCCAGCATGGAATGAACTACTAGAAAAAGCTAGATTTCATCGCATTCGGTTAGCGCTTACCTATGGCATGACAGAAACTGCCTCTCAAATTGCTACCCTGAAACCAGATGATTTTCTAAGCGGTAAAATGAGCAGTGGTGAAATTCTTCCCCATGCAAAAGTAACTATTCGCAATCACCAAGGCGAAATTTTAAATTCCAATCAAATCGGAAATATCACCATTCACGCTCAATCTTTAGCCCTTGGTTACTATCCGATAACCAGAGATAATCCAACTGATTTACAAGTAGATGATTTAGGCTTTTTAGACGATCGAGGTCATTTAAATATTGTTGGACGTAACAGCGACAAAATTATTACAGGTGGAGAAAATATTTATCCAACAGAGATTGAATCAGCTATACAAGCTACTCAAATGGTTGCTGATATTTGTGTCATCGGCATCCCAGATAAACACTGGGGACAAGCCTTAACAGCGATTTACATTCCCAAAAAATCAGATACCTCTGCCTTAAAAATCCAAACCCTACTCAAAGACAAACTCAGTAAATTTAAAATTCCAAAATATTGGATTCCCCAGCAAAACTTACCCCGCAACTCCCAAGGTAAAATTAACCGCCAACAGTTACAACAAATCGCCACAGAATTCCTTCAAAATTCCATTACATAATCTCTCTATACTTTCTTCTCTCTGTGCCCTCTGCGTCTCTGCGGTTCGTCTCCAACCACTGAATAATCTCATCAGGCAATTCCCGCTTACTTCTACTACTCACATCAATACAAACATGACGAGTAATAGCCTTAGCAACTACCACCTCACCCACAGTAATTTCGTAAGTAATTTCAAACTTCTCAACACCTATTTTTTGGGAAATTAAGCTAATCAGCAACTTGTCCCCAACAAACATAGGGCGCAAAAAATCGACACTAGCATGAACAATCGGAAACCCCACAGACGGATTAGTAAAAAAATCTTTGAGATTAATACTTGATGCTTCTAAAGATTCTTCATAAGCTTCATGGCAAATACCCAAAACATTAGCAAAATAAACTACCCCAGCAGCATCAGTATCTTGAAAGCGAACCGTGCGGTTACAAGTAAAAGGCATTTTTGATAATTGAATATTAAATTGACTCCAACGGCGGAACCTCGAAATCATTAAACGAGGAAACATTGTAAGACGAAGTAGCTATTGCCTTCACTAGCTTACCGTCGAGAGTCAGCAAAGTAGCACCTACCTGCTGTGAAAGTGCAACATAAGAGCCATCGTAGGCAGAGATTCCATAATTTAATGCGATCGCAACTGCATCCGCCATCAAATCAGCCGTGGAGACAACACGCAACGGAAAAGCTTTGAGACTAGCTAAATTCCCCTGAATCAGAGAAACATCGTAACTACCTGCACGAGCATACTTCCACAAAACGTTTGCACACTCAATATAAAATAAGTCAGGTACAAAGATTTCTGTTTGGGGATAAGCAAGGTGAGCAAACAGTAGATTAACCTTGGCTGTTAGCGGATCGGGAATAAATTGCTTAACGGACACACTGGCATCAACGACGCATCTAAGAGGAATTGTCATCTGTCCCGATCTTCTCTAATCATGGCAGTGCTATCAGGCCATTCGATATCAGTTGGTAGCTTTTCACGGCGAAGACGGATTTCCTCTAAAAGTTTTGGGACATTCTTTCGTCTTTCTTCTTCTGTTTGCTGTGCTTCAGTTTTTAAAGCTTGTTCTAACAGAGTTATAACTTGGGCGTTAATTGAACGGTGTTCAGATGCCGCTAACTCTTGCAGCTTTGCATACAAATCATCGGGTAAATTTCTTACATAAAGGGTAGCCATCGCTTTACCTCAAAGTAGAATTTATGAAAATGATAGCATAATGCAAGCAGAAGGGGAGAGGAGCGATCACTTTTGAAACAAATATCAAAACTAAATACTTAAAGTAGACGCTATCTTAGTATGCCCTAAGTGCTAATATCACTTCCACCTAGTAAAATTGACCTCCTCAAAAAAAATTCTATGAGCATTAACGCTTTTGTGGATTATGGCTTCCCTTCTGGCAGAGATTTTTGCGTACAATTTTTGTCTAGTTCGGAGTTTAAGGCTGCAACCCTCAGAGAAATTGCTCCGTCAGCTACGAGTAAAGAAAATAAAGAAAAAATAGCTTTATACATAGCTGATTCCCTTGAAAAGGGTGAACTTACTACAGACGAAGTTCTACTAGCGTATGTCAAGCAGCCAAGGATGTGGTTGAGCATCAAGCAAGGACAGAGTGCCAATACACCTAGTTTAAAGTCGCCCGCTTTGCTATTAAGAGAATTTGGTGAAGAGGGCTGGTATGGCCCTATTCAAGAGACTACGGGATTAAAGAAATGGTATATTCGCACCTATAAGATTCCTGATTACATCCGCAGGAGGACTGGTGAAACTAGTCAATTTGAGGAATGCAATATTCGGTGGTCTGTCATTGCTGAGGTTGGTCATAATTATGTTGCTTTATCATGGGAAGGCTTCTCATTTACTCCACGCACTGATGAACACACAGAGAAATCAACACAGTTTCCTTTCTGGTTATATATTCCAGCATTCTTCGATCAATTAGCTGATTATCTGCAAGGTCAATGGGTTCACCCCAATCTTCCTCGTTTAGTTCTGCATGAAATGTGGAATAAATATCTCAATAAATCTATCAATGATTTTCACTATAAATGGCAGCACTTGCGGATAAGAGCAGAATCTGCTGGGGTTGCTCTGAATGCTCATAGTTCTGGAGTGCAAGAAATTGATACGAGTGGGTTACAGGCACTATCTCGACAATTAGCTGAATCTGCACTAGAGACACTTGGCTTTACAGATGATATAGAGAAAATCAGTAATGTTGAAAATGCCCTTTTGCGTACTCTGCTCAAAGAATGGGGCACTAAATCTTATGAATTCAGTCTAGACAGAGAAGTCAATTTGAGGGAAGCTGACACTGAAGGTTCAAAAACCAAAGCCCAATTAGAAAAGCTTTTCAAAGCACATTGTTACTTTGGACTCAAACCCGGTTCTAAAACCCAAGATTCTCTTCAGCACCTAAAGTGCCATTCAGGATACTATGGAGGGAGTACGGGTGTACTAAAGTTTCTTCTAAGGGAACTTGGACTTCGAGGCTAAGGCAATGGTCAGCTTGATTTGTAAAGGACGTTTAGATTTCCTATCTGGTGAGCAAAGGGCTGAACTGAGTAGGCACTTTCAGAAACCATCAAAAACGGCTATGCCACACCAGCTTGCCGTCAGATTGGGATTGGAATACTTTGAAGCGCTTGCAGTCATAGCTGTTCTCGAAGCTGAGGGACTCTGTGAAAATCAGCTTCTCATTTATCATAATTGTGAGCCTAATGTGCCAGCAGGGGCAATTCCCTATGGTCAAGGCTTTCCCAATTTGCCTTGGGCTTGTCCATTTTGTGAAAAGAATGTTGAAGACTACAATGAATTGTCCTTTGATATTATGGCAAAGTCTATGGATTCAATCGAATTTCTCTAATTAAAGTATGCCCAGTCAAGAAGAGTTAGTTCAATCAGCTCTCGATACTCTGGCACTTCTTAACAGAGACGACCCAGCATCAGATAAGTTAGCACCTTTTTTGTACACTGTAAAAGACCTAAGACTTTCAAAATATCTAGAACAACTCAAAGGCTTTACACAACTGAAAAATCCTACACTTCCACAAAGTAAACAAGCTGGTGAGTTGCTTGAGCAAATTGTCTGTCTTGTCTTTCGTGGACTTCAAGGAGCTACAAGCTTCAAGAGCTTTCAGTCAGCAGGGCCTCAATACGACTTTCTAGTTAGTGGAGATCAACCAGCCTGGTTATATGTTTGTAATCAGCTCTATCTTAAAGAGAATCAAAGAGGCATAGTTGTTGAAGCAAAAGCAACCAAAGATCGCTTGCCTGACAAACAGTTTGCGCGACTATGCAGCATCTTAGACTTAAATCTCTCAAGCACAGTCGGACTGGGAATATTTTTTACACTGAACGGAGCAGCAGGCTTTCCTCAATCAGGTGATGCTAGACAGAGAGCAATCAGTGACTGTAGATTACGTCAAGTAATTTTTCATGCTAAGACCCAAAAAAGAATAGTTGTCTTAGACAAAAATGACATTTTTGAGTTAGGTAAAAACGGTTCTCTAATTCAGATACTTGTTAAAAAAATCCGAGATTTAGATGAACTGAGCGGTCTTCCAACTCCATCAGTTGAGCAAACAGAGGAAATAGATTTGCCTGATCACTTAAACCAACTATGGGTGTGATACAAAATTTTGTATCAGCTTCCTGCTGAACTACTAAGCAATAGCTATTACCAATATCTAATTCCCAAACTATTCAACGGAGAGGGGGAGATTCGAACTCCCGGAGGTTTTAGCCTCATCCGATTTCAAGTCGGACGCAATCGACCACTCTGCCACCTCTCCAGTAAATCTGTCAAACTTGTGCTGATCCTAGTTTCAGACGCTATTCAGGCGCTTTTGTTGGTTAGCACTAAACTTGACAGATCATACTATACCCTATTATCTACGCAGATTGCACTACTAGATGCGAATGTCTACGACACAATCCGCGATCGCTCATACAAAATTTCCCCCTTAGCCACCTGAAAGTCATTCCCCACCCAAACTAGGGAAACTTGCGAAACCACACCCGCCTCTAGGGTGACAATGGAAAAGTTACGCAACTTCTCGCTGTCATTTTCCACAATCCTGGGGACACTAGCCGCATTTAAGTAAATTGTCCCCTCTGGACTTCTAAAGATGGGTTTGCGCTGCACCTTCTTGGTATGGCGTAAATCTCGGTGCATGTGACCAAACGTTACCAGGGGAATGGTTTTACCAGCAGTCAAGGCATGAGAAATCGCCTCGCCAAAATCTGGATCGCCAAAATCGCCGCCAATTGGGTGCCAGTCTTTGCCGCACGGGTCTTCGGGGCGATCGCCTAACCCACTAGGCCCATTGTGACCCAAAAATATAATCGTCTCGTAAGCGGCGCTTTTGATCGCTTTCACGATGCGATCGGCGGATTCTTCCAAACTCGTCACACCGTAACGTTCTTGACAGATTTCCGCGAATTTCCACTCTGGGCCACCCCAGGTAAAGGGACGACCCCCCACTACAGTTAAATTCCAAGCGGGAAAATCCAACTTACCGTAACCGACATGGGACGGGCCTAATAAATCGAGTTGTTCCTGTACCCAGTCTTCCTTAGAGCGGTCATAAGGAGCCTTTTTGCGTCCCCATTCGGTGGCGGTGTACCAGGCATCGTGGTTGCCCATTACGGCTGCTTTGGGAATATCGAGAGAGGCGATCGCTCTGACCACTTCCACCGACTCGTTGCCAAAATCCCCGACAAACAGCACTAAGTCAACACCCAAATGCTTGAGTGCAACGCCATCTTCCACTTCCCATTGGTCGTGAACGTCTCCAATTACAGCAATTTTGAGGTTTATCGATTGAGTTTTCTGACTGGTCATGCCACTTTCCTTGCCGTCTATCTCCAGGATATGAAACTCAGCCCGATTTGGACACAACCCCAAAATATCAACCGTCCACTATTTTTGGTAAAAACTACTATAATTGAATCCACAGGATATACATTTGCAACATAAAGCACCCCTAAACTGTGTTTACTACTGCACTAGCTCAACGAGAAAAAACCCAACCGGGTGAACTACCACTAGATTTGTTTGCCGCCATTGAGAGTCTCAAAAAAGAACTCAACGCAGTTATCCTGGCACATTATTATCAAGAGCCAGATATTCAGGATATTGCCGACTTTATTGGGGATTCATTACAACTGGCAAGAGCCGCCGAAAAAACCAATGCGGATGTGATTGTCTTTGCTGGTGTTCACTTCATGGCAGAAACAGCAAAGATACTTAATCCCGATAAATTAGTACTTTTACCAGATTTGAATGCTGGTTGTTCTTTAGCTGACAGTTGTCCACCGAATGAGTTTGCAGCTTTTAAAGCAGCGCATCCAAATCATTTGGTGGTGTCTTATATCAACTGCTCTGCTGATATCAAGGCGATGAGCGATATTATTTGCACCAGTTCCAACGCTGTGAAGATTGTAGAGCAGATACCGAAAGAACAGCCAATTATTTTTGCCCCAGATCGGAATTTGGGGCGGTATGTGATGGAACAGACTGGACGAGATTTGGTGCTATGGCAAGGTAGCTGTGTTGTCCATGAAACCTTTTCGGAAAAGAAAATTGTCCAGTTAAAAATCGTCCATCCTGAAGCAGAGGCGATCGCACATCCAGAATGTGAAAGTAGTGTATTGCGCCACGCCAGCTTTATTGGCTCCACAGCCGCTTTACTCAAGTATTGTCAAAACAGCCCCACCAAAGAATTTATCGTTGCGACAGAGCCGGGAATCATTCACCAAATGCAAAAACTAGCTCCTGACAAGCATTTTATTCCTGCCCCGCCGATAAATAACTGCGCTTGTAACGAATGTCCCTTTATGCGGTTAAACACCCTAGAAAAGCTCTACTGGGCAATGAAAAATCGGACTCCCGAAATTACCATGTCAGAGGATATTCGCCTTGCTGCACTGCGACCAATGCAAAGAATGCTGGAGATGAGCGTGTAACCAGTATTTTTATCAGATGGTAGAGACGCAATTTTACTGCGATCTCTACCCACAAGTTATTTTTTCTAATCACTTGCTATTTATAAAAGGTGGTGCTAAGATTTTAAATCGTGAGACAAATCGGGTCGGTGTCCGAGTGGTTAATGGAGACGGACTGTAAATCCGTTGGCTTGCGCCTACGCTGGTTCAAATCCAGCCCGGCCCACCACTTACGAAGTTATAAGTTATAATGACTGGGTTAGCATCAAAACTCCCAGCATTTTAACTTCTAGCTGAAAAATCAAAATCACATTTCGCCCGTGTGGCTCAGTGGTAGAGCACACCCTTGGTAAGGGTGAGGTCACGAGTTCAATCCTCGTCACGGGCTTTGATTATTGAAAATCAAAGTTTTTATCCAAAGTTGAGCTTGAAAGCTACTAAATTGTTTTTGCAACTTACAAAATTTTGCTGCTTTATTTTCATGCATTGAGTCTAAAAATAATGCTATTAATAAGTTTCTAAGATTTTGTGTGTATTGCGAAAATGAGTTCAAGTATTTCCCCAGAAATATCTACAGTTTCAGACCAGAATCAATCTGTTCAAAATTTAGCGGATTGGGGTAATAAAATTATCCTTGGCGACTGTTTGGATATTCTACAATCTGTTCCTCCTAATATTGTTGATCTTATTGTCACCTCGCCTCCTTATGCTGATAGTAGAAAAAATACCTATGGAGGGGTTCATCCTGATAAATATGTGGAATGGTTTTTACCCATATCTCAAGAATTGAAGCGAGTTTTGAAGGATGATGGAACATTTATATTAAACATCAAGGAAAGAGTTGTTAATAGCGAACGCCACACGTATGTTTTAGAACTTATATTGGAGATGAAAAAACAAGGTTGGTTGTGGACAGAAGAATTTATGTGGCATAAGAAAAATTGTTTTCCTGGTAAATGGTCAAATCGTTTTCGTGATTCTTGGGAGAGATGTTTACAGTTCAATAAGCAAAAAAAATTTAATATGTACCAAGAAGCAGTAATGCTTCCAATGGGTGATTGGGCTAAGTCACGATTGAAAAACTTGAGTGAAACAGATAAAAGGCGGGATAACTCAAAAGTTGGGAGTCCTTTTGGTAAGAAAGTTGCAAATTGGGTAGGTCGTGATTTGGTATATCCCACAAATGTTTTACATCTAGCAACAGAATGTAACAACAAGAGTCATAGTGCTGCTTTTCCTAAAGAACTTCCTTCATGGTTTATAAAATTATTTACTAAAGAAGGTGATTTAGTGCTTGATCCGTTTGTTGGGTCTGGGACTACGTGTGTAGTTGCAACAGAACTCAGCAGAGAATATATTGGTATAGAAATAAAACCAGATTACTATGATTTAGCAATAGCGGAGGTAAATGCTGTCAATAATAATGCTACCCAACTGAGATTACTATGAATAATTCTCTTTATCAAAATTATTATGATTATCTTTCAGAGGAAGTTGTTACTCCCTTCTATAACAATAGACTTAATAGCCTAAATAAATTACGTTTAAAAGATGTTCTGAAGCGGAAAAATCCTTATTTGTTTAAAGCTAAAAATATTGAGCTAGCTGGAGATTTGGTAAAAAGTATTGTCGATGCTTTCCTCTCTTCACAAGAAGAAACAATGTTTGGAAATTTCCTAGAAGGATTCGCTATCTATATATCTCAAACTTTATATAATGGTTTCAAATCTAATTTTAAAAGTGTAGACTTAGAATTTGAAAGAGATGATATTTATTATATAGTAGGAATTAAATCTGGAACTAGCTGGGCTAATTATGACCAGATAACTGCTATGAGAAATAATTTTAAAATCGCAAAACAAAATTTAAGACAGAATGGTATTACCAGTGAAATTATTGCAGTAAATGGCTGTATGTATGGAAGAGAAACTGTGCATTTAAAAACTAATATAGATATTGATAAAGTTTATTACAAATATGCTGGTCAGGATTTTTGGTATTTTATATCTAATGATGATAATCTTTATCAAGAAATAATTGTACCAATTGATGAAAAAGCAAAAGAGAGAGATGAAAAATTTAAATCTGCGTATGCTGCGAAAGTTAATGAAATGACTCAAGACTTTATACTCAATTTTATGACAAATAATCAAATTGATTGGGTTAAGCTGATTGATTATCTATCTAAACGAGGAAAATTTGAACTAGATAATTCTATACAAACTAGTTTATTTTGATTTCCTGGGAAAAACATTATTCTTATTCACCTGGATACAAAACTGCTTAAAAATCTCTCAATTATTTCATCCCTGATGTGGCTTATCTAAACACAAGGGTTTTTTGACTTCACTAATAGCATCAACTGCTGACCAAAAAGTTACTTTTCTAAGCGAACTGCATACCATTGCAAATATTGCCCAGTACCAATATCTAATTCGCAACTTGTGTCTAGTAAATACTGTGCTTGAGCTTCAAAAGTGTCAAATTTTTGCACATCAGGTGGTAAGTCTTGACTTCTGAGCTTTTGGAGAGTTGTTTTAAGTTTCTCTAATAACTCAGGCTGTGTTAAAAACTGTTCTTGTTGATTTGTTTCTAGAACAACAAAATTATCTTGGTGATACATTAATGGATCTGGCATTTTTAAGAATTTGGTAAATGTAAATAGATTTTGATTGTTTTGTAATAACTTCTGGTTATTGGCATGACCAAAAAAAAAGGCGATTTTATATAGTGTCTATAAACTAATTATAGTATTTAGTTGTTCAAGATATTAATCTGCATTTAGTATGTTTATCTAATTTTAGCTAATAAATTGCTGTCTTTAAAAATTAAAACCCTATTATTTTAATAATTAAGCTCATATATAGTTAATTGAATTAAATAATAGTTTTTACTAAATTTCTTAAACCAGAATGAATTTCAAGATAAGCTTTGCACCAAGCTAAATCTCAATCTTATGTAATTATACTAAACTTTCATAGACCTTACCTAATAAACTAAAGAAATTTTAGTCAAGTGAGATTAGCATTTAGTATTAGCTATCTTCTGAGCGCACTTTGGCAATAGCCTTGCCCTGCCTCACGAGGTTTCTAAACTAACTACAGAACTACATAATTGAGGTGTGTATTTGCAATTCTCAAAAAAACTGTAATTTAACTTTAACAATGGGGAAATATATAAGTAACATTTTCTCCCATAATCAAAGCCGAACAAAAAGGTAACAATTGCCTTCGTGTTCCAATTATAGATTGTCTATGCAACTTAGTTATCTACCGCTTGCTTGGCTCAAGAACATTGAGCAGTCTATTGTCAAACAACAGTTGATTTTGAAGCCAGACACACCTTTGCCGCAAATCCTGGCATTGATGAAAAGAGCGATCGCTCCCATGCGATTGAGTTGTACAGCCTTTTTCAGAATAATCCCGCAATTGGAAGGCAACTCATGTCAGGCATAAGCCCATTTTCTGTTTCTAAGCAACCACCACTGATCTTAGTGGCTGATGATGACAAGACCATCCGAGTATTGTTGCGTAAAGCTATGGAACAAGAAGGTTATCGAGTGGTTGAGGTCAATGACGGTAAGCAATGTTTAGATGCTTACGAGACTATCAGACCTGATATAGTTTTGCTAGATGCTGTAATGCCTGTCATGGATGGCTTTACCTGCTGTAAGCACTTGCTCCAAATTGCCAGGAATAATTTAATCTCAGCCCTTGCAACCTTTGATACTGACTCGACCCTTAATAATACTGTTATCTCCAAGATATGGGAGCGTACTCCCATATTGATGATCACATGCTTGGATGATGAGGACTCTGTAAACCGTGCTTTTGATGCAGGGGCAACTGATTATGTTACTAAGCCAATTCACTGGCCTGTATTGCGTCAGAGGTTGCGGCGACTGCTACAGCAAGCGCAAGTATACAAGCAATTAGAGGCGGCAAACCAAGCTTTGCAGCACCTGGCCAATGTAGATGGCTTAACTGAGTTGGCTAATCGTCGCCGTTTTGACGATTATCTCAATACTCAGTGGATTAATCTCGCACAGGAGGGATCTCCTTTGTCAATGATTTTGTGTGATATCGACTATTTTAAATTTTATAACGATAAGTATGGCCATCCTGCTGGGGATATCTGTTTACAAAAGGTGGGTGCTGTCTTAAACATAAAGGCACAAAAACATCAAGATTTAGTAGCACGTTATGGTGGCGAGGAATTTGCTGTGATTATGCCATACACCCATGCCTCTGGTGCGGTTCACATTGCCGAAGCGATACAAGCGGGAATCAAAGATTTGCAACTTGTTCATGATGGGTCTGCCGTGAGTCAGTATGTCACTCTCAGTATGGGCGTGGCGACTGTTGTCCCTACTTGGGAATCCTCACCTTCAGATTTGATTGTGCAAGCAGACAAAGCACTCTACCAAGCAAAGGCAGGAGGACGCGATCGCTTTGTTTCAAGTGATTAATAGTCATTTGTCATTTGTCATTTGTCATTTGTCATTTGTCATTTGTCATTTGTCATTTGTCATTTGTCATTTGTCATTTGTCATTTGTCATTTGTCATTTGTCATTTGTGAATGACCAATCCTTAAGAAGGATAAACTGGCAGTGTGAAGTGGAACCAGGCTCCGTTATTGGGGGCAGAGTCCACCCAAATTTGGCCATAATGTGCCAAGATGATACGTTGGCATAAACAAAGACCAATGCCGTAACCTTCTTTACCTTCATCCCGTTGCAGGCGGAAGTGGTTTTCAAAAATGCGATCGCGATTCTCTACAGGAATCCCAGGCCCAGTATCGCCAATACTAAACTGAACTTTTTGGGTAGTGCGGTGCAATCCGGCTACGCTAATCTTGCCACCTTCGGGAGTGTATTTGATGGCATTATCCAACAGATTCACTACCACTTGGCGGATGCGTTCTGGGTCAGCATATACATAAGGTAGGTCATTAGGAATATCTGTTTCTATCTCTTGGGCTTTGGCGGTGTAGCGATCGCACAATTCTTCGATTACATCCAAACATACTTTACCTAGTTGTACCTTTTGTGGTAGAATGGAGAATTCTGTGTCTGTACCACGACCTACCTGCAAAAGGTCGGCAATCATTCGGTCAATGATCTTAGTTTGATTGCGGGCTTGTTTTAATAAATGCGCCGTCATCGTTGGTTTGAGGCGGTGGAATTGCCCTGTCTCTAGATTATAATTAGATTGGAGGGTTTCCATTGCGATCGCGGCCGCAGTTAGGGGATTGCGAAGATCGTGCGCCAGCATAGCAATCACCCGATCTTTAAACTGTAGCTGCTCTTGGAGATTATCTTTTTCCTGTTTCAAGCGAAAAATTTCGTCTGAAAGTCGGATTAGTTCAGCAGAAACAGCAACTGAATGGATAGTGGATTTGGGTAATGTCGCCCGACCATTTTCGTCCATACGTTCTTGCAAGTCTTCCTGTAATTTTAAATAAGCGTCTACAGCGACTTGCCAGCGAGGCCACCAGTTTTTCAATTGCGCTATGATATTACTCCCAGCTAAAACCTGTCGTGGTTCAGGATGGATTTTGATTAAAGCTGGCGTTGCTACCAACTTAAAATGTTCTGCTAAGTAGGGTTGTTGTCCAACATCAATAATTTGAAGTTCAAAACTATACTCAGCCTGCAATTCTTTTAAGTAAGCGCGTATTCGCTGCACCTGTTGTCGGGACTTTGGGCGACCATCGACAAATAGTAACAGCTGGAGTGGAGCCTCAGAATAAATAGGCTGATCCTGGGAAACTTGCATGTAATCGTGTTTCAGCACTGGTAACAACCCGGTGACGCTTTACAGAAAGTAAAATGGACTGACGGTTGTCAATGGTCGTTGTTTTCTCTTGAATTTAATATCTATTTTAGATTTTTAATCCTCTTATCATTTGTGCGTTTTGACATAAGACATATCTTTTCAGCCTTTTGCGCTTTTTTGGGTAACTTCGTCTCCAAGAAACACCCAAGTCCCTTGAATATAAGTCTTAATTTGCCCTAGATAAAAATTTTTCGCTAGAGCCAGCACGTGAAAGGTTTAATACTATGTCAAATCAGCTAGTGGATCGGCATGTCAATTTGAATACTCGCTTTGAACAAGCCATCGCCCAACCAAACGCAGATGCTAATTGTATCTAATCTATCAGGAAGCTGTTGACTGTTCAGTCCAAATTTGTAGAGGGTTTTCTCAACCGCCAGTGCATCAGATGAAGTGTTTTTTTGCCTTTACCCAATCATTAGTAAGATTGAGAAAACAGCTATAGCTGACCTTTGCACTGCCTCTATAACTTGCGAAACATACTCTGTAGCTAGCTTTTATTTTAAGAACCGCTATCCTATCCCAGAAGAACAGGGAGGGATTGCCTAAGAGAAAGCTTGGGATAACATAGAGGCGATCGCACTTTTAGAGTTAGTACTCACTGCTTTCGAGACTTCCAGGAAGCTCTTGACTGACAGTACAAGTAACACTTTCCCCAGGAAATCTATTTATAGATATTAGGGAAACTGCTGTGACACTTGACTGCTTTGCCTAGAACCCCAGTCGCCAAGAATAACGAACTTACGCCAAGTTCCTGGAATTGCTTAACACTGGCACTTTCCAGCTATTGCCTTATTCAGCTTACCATCGTCAGATGAATAATTTCCAGAATCGATTGTAAGCCAATATTTAGCGAACTCTATTTGTTCCCCTCTTTGGGTGATGCTAAAGGGGGCTTTAGTCCTAGTCTATCACTTCAGTTGCTTGGCGATCGCATTAAGCTAGTGCATCTAGAAGTAGATTAAAGCTTTTGGTCGCTAAACTGTTCTTTGGCGAGTTCTCACTTAGTTCTCCCCTCTGCCAATTGAATATTTCCAGAACTATTTAAAAAATGGATTCTCAATTTAGTACTTTAGCCCATTCTGGCTCCTGACTCCTGAATTCTGTTTGATAAAACTCTTGTATAGCAAGTATTTCAGATTTATTTCTATTTTTTTTCCAAAAATGTTAGTTTGCCAGAATTTTAGGGAATTCTATAAATAAGCATGGGAATTATCAAAACCTAATGGCTGTAAAACAAAGACAATACGGTAGCTTTTGCTACCGTTTACTCATTTTTAGAGATATCATCTTCACCAACAGAGATATTTGCTAAGAATGAAGTGCTGAGTTGGTAGTGTCTTTGGATGATATTGAGAGGCAAAGGAGCAGAAAAGAGTCGGGAGAGAAAATTCCCAATGCCCAATTAATGAACAGTCTGCGCTAGGGTAGGAATTGAAACTCAATTTGTGATTTCCTGTGCTTCCCTGTAAACGTCCAGCTGTATTTCTAATTTGGGCTGTTATACTGACTTCTTTAACAGCCTGTGCTAACAGTCCAGTCGCCAAAAATCTTGAGGAATCTTTGGCGGCAGATCCTAAGCTACAAAGCAATCCAGTTGTTTTTGGAGAATCTCAGAGTAACCAACCACAGGCACAGTCAAACGCATCAACAGTTCAGTTACCATCTGATTTTCCTAAAGATATCCCACTATATTCCAATGCCAAACTACAGGAAGTTACACCTGCTAGCGGCTCAGAAAACAAAGTCTCAACTCGCTGGTTGACTTCCGATCCCAGCAACTTTATTGCTAGCTTTTATCGCAGCCAGTTTCAAACAAATAACTGGCAGATTTTGCAACAGCCAACAGATGATGCAGGAGGCGCTTTTGAGGCACGTCGCAACGATTTGCTGTTGAAGGTTTCTATTCAGCCTAAATCAGTTACTAACGCCACACCCAATCAACCCCAAACCGCTACTGAATTAGTGATTGAGTACGTACCTAATAGTATTGCTACGGCACAACCTGCCCCAACTACAAATTCTAACGAAACTACTAACGCCGTTCCTCAAGCAGGAAATTCACAGTTTATTGGCCCAGTACCACCTGCAAATTTAGCAGCACAGCCACCAAGTCCGACTAATAACCCAACAACTCCTACAGCCACAGCCGAATCTCAGGAATTCAACGATCTGAATAAAGTACCGCAAGAATGGCGGCAACATATCCAAGACTTAGGCAAATTAGGTGTTTTGTCTATAGAGCCAAAGGTAACTAAGAGTAATTCTACTACCACAAATAACCAGTTTGAACCCAGTAAAATCGTTACACATCGGGAATACGCTCGTTGGCTAATTGCTGCTAACAATGCTCTGTATGCAAGCAATCCAGCTAAACAAATTCGCTTGGCATCAGAAAGCACTCAACCCGTTTTTAGTGATGTTACCGCAAAAGACCCTGATTTTCCAGCAATTCAGGGATTAGCCGAAGCTGGGTTAATTCCCAGTCCTTTGTCTGGAGATTCTACAGTAGTTCTGTTTCGTCCTGATGCACCCCTAACACGCGAACAATTACTGTTGTGGAAATTACCCCTAGATACTCGCCAAGCTTTACCCTCTGCTAACTTAGATACAGTTAAACAAACCTGGGGTTTTCAAGATGCAGCCCGAATTGACCCCAAGGCTTTAAGATCGGTGTTGGCTGATTACCAAAATGGCGAACAATCAAATATTCGGCGGGTGTTTGGCTATACGACTCTGTTTCAACCCAAAAAACCAGTAACTCGTGCTGAGGCTGCTATGACTTTGTGGTATTTCGGCAGTCAAGGTGAGGGTGTGTCAGCTACTGAGGTTTTGAAATTAAAGCGAAGTTTACGATGAACTACACCATTCTATTGCGGTTAGTTCGTCAATAGCATAAAAGTGGGCAATTTCCACGCTTTAGCATATAAATTTTGCCATTTCTTTGTAATATAGCTATTTTTTCTGAAGAAAATATAAATCTAAGTACTTACAGCGTTTTTACCTGTGTTTGATGAATTTTTGAGGCATAGTTAAGCAAAACAACGTAAATTAACTCGATAGACTTACTGAGTTTTGAAGTAAGTCTATTGAGAAGTTGTCAGACTACCGCCTTTTCATTACTTTGAAACAAACTAAAAAATACCACAGGTAAAACAAATATGAAAAAACAAGCTATAGCCGCAGGATTTGTTCTCTTATCTTTCATGTTACCGCTCAAGGCAAGTGCGGCGAGTTTTAGCAAATTTTACGTATTTGGCGACAGCCTTTCTGATACTGGCAATGTCTTCGCTGCTACTGGTGGTTTAGTCGCTCCGACAACAGCCATTCCCCAAGATCCACCATACTTTCAAGGACGTTTTTCTAATCAGCAGGTTTGGGTAGACTACCTTGGAGATCAGTTGGGATTAACACCCTCTCCATACATTACTTTAAATCCTGCTATTCCCAACCAAGGAATTAACTTTGCTGTGGGCGGTGCTAGTTCTGGTCAAGGTAATGCTGTTGTTCCTAATGCACCATTACCGGGAGTACTAGAGCAAGTCGGCTTGTTGACGCAACCCATTCTACAAGCTAATCAGAAGCTCGATCCAAATGCCCTCTATGCTGTATGGGGAGGTGCAAATGATTATGTGTTTGGTCAAGCTACTAATACGACCCAAACAGTTCAGAATTTATCAGATGCAGTAGGGTTACTTGCCTCATCTGGCGCAAAAAATATTTTAGTATTTAACTTGCCTGATTTGGGCAAAATTCCCCTGGCACTCGCTACAGGTCAATCAAACAACTTGACTGCCTTAACAAATGAGCATAACAAGGAATTAGCAGAGGAACTGGACAAATTTAGCAATAATCCTGACCTCAATCTGATTTCTGTGGATGTGTCTTCCCTATTTAATCAAATACAAGTAAATCCAGGGGAATTTGGATTTCAAAATGCAACTAATCCTTGCGTAGTCGGGAATTTTCAGACAATCATCAGTGTATGCTCTCAACCAAACGATTATTTGTTTTATGACTCCGTGCATCCAACAACTAATGCTCATAAGTTAATAGCAGATGCTGCACTGGCGGCGATTGAGGCTAAGTCTGTTCCTGAACCTGCGATAAACTTGGGGATTTTAGCGCTTGGTGCTTTTGGTGCGGTAGGAGTGCTGAAGCGTCAACAAAAAAGATCGCTACTTGTATCAGCAGGTCGCGTTGTTGATGCACAATTGTCTCATACAACAGTTGAAAATTAAACTAACTGTATTGATGTGGGATTACGATCGCTTATTTCAAATTATTGAAGAATTAGTTATGCACCATTCTCCGAGTGGTGCAGAAGCTGAGATTAACCAGTTGTTGATGCAAAGATTTGCGGCGCTGGGTGTACAAGTGTGGTGCGATCGCGCCGATAATATTATTGCCAAGATTCCAGGAAAAAATCCAGACCGAGCGATCGCCATCACCGCACACAAAGACGAAATTGGTGCAATTGTCAAGAATCTCGGTGATGAAGGTCGTGTGGAAGTCCGTAAACTCGGCGGTTCTTTTCCGTGGGTTTACGGCGAAGGCGTTGTGGATTTATTGGGAGACAATGAAACCATTAGCGGTATTCTCAGCTTTGGTTCCCGCCACGTTTCCCACGAATCGCCCCAAAAAGTGCAGCAGGAAGATACGACTGTGAAGTGGGAAAATGCCTGGATTGAAACGAAGCTCACATCTGCTGAATTAGAAGCAGCTGGCATTCGACCTGGAACTAGAATGGTAATCGGCAAACATCGCAAGCATCCAATTAGGTTAAAGGATCATATTGCCAGTTACACTTTGGATAATAAAGCCTCTGTCGCCATTTTGCTAGCTTTGGCTGAAAATCTGAAGCAGCCAGCTGTTGATGTTTATCTGGTAGCTTCGGCTAAAGAAGAAGTAGGAGCAATTGGAGCATTATTTTTTACTCAAAATCAACCCTTAGATGCGCTAATTGCTTTAGAAGTTTGTCCATTATCCCAAGAATATCCTTTTAAAGATGGGGAAAGTCCTGTACTTTTATCTCAAGATTCTTATGGGATATATGATGAAGGGCTAAATGGACAACTGCGCCAATCTGCCAAGCAACTCGACATACCAGTGCAGCTAACGATACTGAGCCAGTTTGGTAGTGATGCTTCCATTGCGATGAAATTTGGCCATGTAGCGCGTGCTGCGTGTTTGGCGTTTCCTACCCAAAATACACATGGTTATGAAATTGCTCATTTAGGAGCGATCGCTAATTGTATTGATTTGTTAAAAGCGTTCTGCGAAACTGAGTTTGACTGAAGCATCAAAACTCATTTACTCCACAAAATAGAATCTAATTAATTGGGTGCGTAGCTTGCCACCGTAGGCAATCGTTTTCACACCCATCTGGATAGATGCTTGATTTATATCAAACTCTAATAATATTGAGGAATACTTTCACTAAAGCCGATGATGGGATTTGAACCCACGGCCTGCTGATTACGAATCAGCTGCTCTACCACTGAGCCACATCGGCGTACACAATCTAAGAGTATAACACGATTTAATGATGGTAGATCAAAATCCTAAAAATCGCCTTAATCCTGAACAGTATGCCAGCCTCAAAGCAGAAATAGCCGCTCCTTATCGCGGGTTACGACAATTTTTCTATATCGCTTTCGCTGCTTCTGGTTCACTCGGTGCATTCGTCTTTTTCTTCCAAGTCCTTGCCGGACGCAATGTTGAGAGTGCAATGCCAAGTTTAGCTCTCCAAGTAGGAATCGTTGCCCTAATGGTCTTCCTCTGGCGCTGGGAACAGCGTCGGCAACAACGCCCCCAATCGGGTAAAAATCCTAATTCCTAAAAGGAGTCCACCAGTTTAAATTTCAACTGGGCATCGACAATTCTGTGTTAATTAAAGACCCCAAATTTTATGTTTAAAAACACCTAAAATTAATAAAATTTACAATATTGGAAGCGCCAGACAGGTAATTTCTTAGTCTGGCGTTTCTAATTTGCTAACTAGGCATTTACTGGGCTGTTACCAAATAGGATGAAGGAATTGGTTGGGCGCGTCCAGCATTGACGAGTGCCTGGTAAACGAAGGCAGCAACTTCGGCTCTAGTCGCCTGACGATTAGGGTTGAGTTGCTTCACTGTGGGATAGTTGATTACTAATTGCCGTGAAGTTGCAGCCGCAACAGGTGCGATCGCATAATTAGGAATCTGGGCAGCATCGGTGTAAAAGGAAAGGACATTCTGATTACTTGCAGTTAAGCCCAAACCATTAGCTAAAGCTACTAACACCTGCACTCTGGGAATTTGCTGCTGTGGCTTAAAAGTGCCATCGGGATAACCAGAAACAAATTGACTCTGGTAAGCAGATTGAATTGCAGCGTAAGCCCAAAAATTTGTTGCTACATCTTTAAATTTAATGCCTGCGCGTTTAACTGGTGGTGTTAAAGCTTTAGTGACAATAGTAGCGAATTGAGCGCGGGTTACAGGTTCATTGGGTTTAAAGCTGCCATCAGGAAAGCCAGCAATAATATTTTGAGAGGCTAAAGCTTCGATGTAGGCTTTTGCCCAGAAATTTGCGGGCACATCTTTAAATGCAACAGGCCCTCCTGGCGGTACATCAACAGCTGCGGCAACAAAATCTACTGAGCCAAAAATCTTTTTCTGATCGATATCGTTACCAACAGCAATAATTTTACTGGTTTTAGTGGCGTTGTTCACATCATAACGAGTGTTATTGCGGATAAGATTACCACCAGGATTTTCGTTAGTGCCGAGGTCGGGTAGAGCATTAACAGTCGCTACTACGCCATCGCGCTTATTATTCTGAATGACATTCTTACGTAATACAGGCTTCGCTGACTCTGAGATAAAAAGACCATCTTGGTTTTCGACGATTTGGTTTTCCACAACTAGGGGTGTGGAAGTGCCACCGATCGCTAGACCAAAACCAGTATCCTGAAATAAGTTACCCCGAATTTCTCCTTGAGCCGCTTTAGCTATTGAAATCCCGTTGCCTTTGTTTTGCACAAAAAGGTTACTTTCAATTTTAGGATTGCCTGTACCCGTGACAAAAACACCTTCTCTAACACTGTTAGTAAAAGTATTGTTTTTGATGGTGGGATTAGTTGATTCCACCCACACAGCTGTACCCCGGCTATTTGGGTTAGTGACGGTGGCACCAGTAATCGTGGTATCTTGTTCGGCAAGGATGGTAATATCCTGTCTGGCAAAGGTGCGACTAGTGTAGAAACCTCCACCTGTAATTAATATCCCCTGACCTTTACTAGCTTCATCACCTCGCAGTGTTACCCCTGGTTTAAGCAACAATGGAAAAGTTTCGCCACTTTCCTGGTTATAGTTTCCAGGTGCTAATTGAATAACTGCACCTGCTTGGGCTTGACTGAGAGCAAAACTGATGCTTTTGTAGGGTGCCGATGAGGTTGTACCACGACCAGCACTATCTGCACCAGTTGCGGGATTAACGTAAATCGCTGCGGCGGTTGTCGGAACTTGCGCTGTGAGAGTTGGGGTAATACCTTTTGAGTGAGTCGCACCAGCATTAACCGCACCCGGTAGTAATATTGACCCACTAGAAACAACTAGCATTGCCGTTAGTCCGGCTCCCAGGCGCAAAGTATATCTGAGATGACTGCTAGAAAGAAGGCGAAAATTTTTCGCAAGAGTAATGTGAAAACCCCGATATTTCATTTTTTGAGTCTGTGATGTGCTGAATTATGGTATACCAAACAAGGTTTTATAGCAGCCTTGTAGCTGCTATAAAACCCATGCAAAACTATACTGGATGATTACCACTGATTCAGCTAAATTCCTTAGATACATCACAGAACTTATACATTAGTTATATTATTTTATTCAGAAAATTCTACTATAGTAGTACTTAGGCACTATACAAAACAATCATGTTGTGCATCAACGTAAATACGCCGTTTCAGATTTTTATTAATCATTCATTGATGGTAAATAGATCCGCGTCGTAGGGGCAATTCATGAATTACCCCTACGAAGGATCTGGTTTTTCCAATCATCTATACTTGGTCTTTCCTATCAATGCGTAAGTCGTATGTTATATAAATTCTTAAAATATTAGAGGAATTTTACACTGGGAGATAATATTATGCAAAAAAATATTTTTCTAATTAAATTTTTATCAGCTGCTTTGATTTTATTGACAGCGAAGGTTGCATTTAGTCAGTCAGTATTCAGACGTGCACAATCCTCTATTCCTCTCAATTCTGATGTAAAAACAGGTTGTTATATTCAAAGAACAGATAATATAAATTTAAATATATTATGTAAAAAAGTAATTGAGCCAATTAAGTTAACAAAACAAACTAAAGAGGATGAATCCAAGGATGGAGAAGGGGCAGAGTATAACGATGAATTAGATGGTTGGGCTGAAGAGACAAAGTATCTAACTGAACTAAATGAACTGAAAAACCGCATTGAAATACGTAATAGAAATAGTGGGATTAGGCTAGTTCAAATATGTGATGATAAAGGGAAGTGTTCATCAATAGTATGTGATGATAAAGGGAAGTGTTCATCAACAATTCGTAATCTTGATTTAGAAGTATCAAGTCAATAACTAGGGGCGGCAGAGAAAAATAAGGTAAGCGATGGGATGGACTGACTTTAGAATATTTTTAATCTGTAATTCTATTGCGTTCCCTTGTATCGCTTTTAGTCTAAACTCCAGTTGCAGAGTGTATACCATCAACTCCGCCGCTTGCAAACGACCCTAGAAGATTTATTTGCTGTTTAGTAAGCTAAAGTTTCTAAAGTTTCCCTTAAATACCGTTGTACTTGCTGTTCCAAGCGAATTCCGTGTAATTGAGTATCACGCTCTAGTTGCCAGCGTTGAAAACCGGAACTGGTGGAGATCGCACATTTGAGACTATACCAAATTTCAGTGTCAGCAGAAAATTGGCGATCGCTAGAAGCTGGAATTTGAGCCATAGTTTCTCATTCCTTTGTTTTTACTTCAAGGGTAACTGGGAATTGGGAATGGGGCATTGGGGATTGGGAATGGGGCATTGGGCAATAATTAATACTTTTTCTCCCTCTGTCTCCCCTGCTACCTTTGCTTCCTCTGCCTCTCCTGCTTCCCCTACTACTTCTTTCTAGCCTTTTAAAGTAAATAATATTACTTTCAGGGCTGTGATGAATCTGTATTAATCCTAAACAAGGATTGCAATAATCGGGGGACGATTTGATTAACCCGCACCCCTAAAATGGTAAAATCTTGCTTAATCTTTTCTAAAGATAATGGTTCTATCCCAGCGAATTCTGTGTCATTAGTCACTAAAACTCGCATTACACTCACAGGTATTTGTAAAAATAGATTACTACCCAAAAAAGCTAACCCCGCAAGCACTAATGCGGCGCTGCGCCATTGTGGGAGAAATTTAGCTGAATTTGCTACTAATGGGGCAATTTGGTAGAGATGCCACAGCACCCAAACTGACAATACTGCTGCCACTAATGCCAGGATACGATTTAACTTTGTATTAATTAAACAGAGAATTTTTCGCTGCCGTTCAGTCAGATTTTCTGGCTTTAGGGCTATTCCTAAAAGAGCAAATATATAAAAAGGGCGACGTAACTGCATCCATAGCAGGGGAAGAATACCAATGGCAGCAACTAAAGATAGCTCCATCCAGACTGGCAAAAACGGCTCGCCTACAGACAAAAACAATAAGCACAGGACTAAAAAAACAGGCAATGTCGCCAGTCCAGCGACGTGAATCCACAAAATAGGTTCAGAACGAAATGAATGCATATTATAAAAAGTTGTGAGTTAAGAATTAGGAGTTAGGAATTAGTAGCCTTTAACTCCTAACTCCTAATTTATTACTCCTAACTTCTAACCATTTTACCCTCAACACTATCTCGTTAAGGTGAGAGTGCGGCGCTTCGTAACCATCTGATAGGATTCGATGATGTCACCTTCAACCCAATCATTGAATTTATCCATGCCGACACCGCATTCGTAACCGGCGTTGACTTCACGGGCATCTTCTTTCATCCGTTTTAGGGAATCAAGAACGCCTTCAAAGATCACCTTACCGCCACGTCGTATCCTGACTTTGCAGTTGCGAACTAGCTTGCCAGATTGAACGTAGCAACCGGCAACAGCACCGCGACCGACTGGGAAGACGGCACGGACTTCAGTTTGACCCAAGGGTTCTTCCACCAACTCTGGTTCCAAAAGACCTTCCAAGGCATCTTGGATATCTTCTAGGAGTTTGTAGATGACGTTGTATTCTCGGACATCTACACCTGCTTCATCGGCGGCTTGTCTAGCGCCACTGGCAAAGGTGGTGTTGAAGCCAATGATTACAGCGTTACTGGCAGCTGCTAAATCGATATCTGTCTCGGTGATTTCCCCAGCAGTAGCCAAGAGCATCCGAATTTGGACTTCGTTTTGTGGAATTTGCTTGAGCGCTCCCACAATGGCTTCTACGGAACCTTGTACGTCTCCTTTCAAGATCAAGTTGAGTTCTTTCAACTCGCCTTCTTGGGCTTGAGCCGACAGGGTTGTCAGGGTAACACGACCTTGTAACAGGCGTGATAGGCGTTGTCTATCGGCGCGATCGCTAGCAAGGGATCTGGCTTCTTTTTCGTTCTGGAAGACCTCGAACTCGTCGCCGGCTGCTGGTACATCACTTAAACCTAGTACCTCGACAGCAAAGGAAGGAGAAGCAATGTCTACTCTCTTACTTCTGTCATCCACCATCGCCCGGACTTTACCGAAGGCCGAACCAGCTACTAAGATATCTCCCACATGCAGGGTACCATTCTGAATTAGCAGGGTAGCAACTGCTCCCTTGGCTTTATCCAGATGGGCTTCAATGACAGTTCCTTTGGCAGCACGATCTGGGTTAGCAGATAGTTCTCCAACTTCTGCTACTAAGAGAATCATCTCTAAGAGCGTATCTAGATTTTCACCTCTGATGGCGCTCACGGGAACCATAATTGTCTCACCACCCCAGTCTTCTGCGGTCAGACCATACTGGGTCAGTTCTTGTTTCACCCGCTCCGGTTGTGCCCCTTCTTTGTCAATTTTGTTGATGGCTACAACAATTGGCACTCCCGCAGCTTGGGCGTGGCTAATGGCTTCAATGGTTTGGGGACGCACACCATCATCAGCAGCCACTACCAACACGGCAATGTCTGTTACCCTAGCTCCTCTAGCCCGCATCGCTGTAAAGGCTTCGTGACCAGGGGTATCCAAGAAGACTATCTGCTGGGGTTTGCCCTCATGTTCTATATCCACATGGTACGCACCGATGTGCTGTGTGATCCCACCAGCTTCGCCAGCAGCCACTTTTGTTTTGCGAATTGAGTCGAGCAGGGTTGTTTTACCGTGGTCTACGTGACCCATGATTGTCACCACAGGCGGACGGCGGTGGAGATATTCTAAGTCTTCTGCGCCGACCATTTCGGTAATTTTCCGAGCTTCTGCTTCTCGCTCGACGGTTTCAACTTCTATTTCTAGTTCTTTTCCTACCAGGGTAATTGTGGGAATATCTAGATTTTGAGTGATACTCACCGCCATACCTTTGAGGAACAAGATTTTGACAATCTCTGTATCGGCAACCGCTAAAACGTCAGACAGTTCTTGCACAGTCAAGGGGCCTGTGATCGTCACCTTTTCGGGGCGATCGCGCTTGGTGTCAGCTTCTTGTTGGTGGCGACGGTTATTGTGATGGTCGCGGCTAGAACCAGATTTAGAACCAGGTTTCCTACTTCCTCTAGCAGTTGGGGCGCTAGCAAGGCTTGCACCCGGCATCTGTACAGGTCGAGTTGCTTTTGGTTTGGGAGGACGAGCGATTGATAGGCTGACTTGGACGGTTGCTGGTGAGTCGATATCGTCATCATCCAACAAATCTTCTTCAAATTCATCGTCCAGTATCGGCTTGATCCGCTTGCCTTTAACGCCAGCTTTAGCCTTCTCTTTAACTTCGTCGATTATTTCCTCTTCTACCCACTTCTTGCCGCCTTTGGTCGGGCGAGGTGGGCTTGGGCGTTTCAAGTCGAGGAGATCGGGTGGTGCAACTGGCTCATCACCCATTCCTTGAGATTTGCCGGCTATTCCTGACATTTGTCTGGGTGGAGTAGCGATCGGCATTGCGGCTGCTATCCCTTCACCAGGACGCGCTGGTCTGGGTCTTTGCCCCTCTCCTAGTTGTGATGGTGCAGATGGTCTATTGCCCCTCTGCTCTGGTCTGGTGGGCGCAGGGGTAGGCCTGGCCTGTCTTTGTGGTGCAGATTGTGGAGATTGGTCAGTTGGCAGTTTCGCAACTCTCGGCTTAATTTGCTCGCGATCGCCTTCAACAGGTTTTACCCGTTGGTCGCGTTTGAGAATTGGTTTATCTGCTTGAGACACTTGCTCATCTTGCACTTGCACCTCGGCAACTTCAGCTGCCGGTCTTGACGGAGGGGCAACTAATTGTGGTTTTTGAGGTTTTTCCGATTTCGGTCTGGGTGCAACTACTTTTTCTGGTTTTTGCGATGCTACTTTTTCCGGTGCCTGATTTTGATTAGGCGTTTGTTCCAAGTTAGTGACAGGAGGTTGCTCTTGAGTCTCAGATTGAGTCCGGGGTACAGGTCGAGTTGGTACCGTAGGCTTCATGGGTGAGACTGGTGTAGCAAAAGGCCGTGGAGGTGAGGGAGGATTAGCTTCAGACAAGGCAGCTTGGGTATTGTTGGCAACTGACGCATCAGGGGCGTTGGAGGTAGTATTTCTCAATATTGTGGGTTTGCGTATTTCCAAAATTTGCTGTTTGTGGGGTGCAGCAGGTCGGTTACGTCCGCCGTTTGGTGGTGAATTTGGCTTATGGCTGGTTGTACCTAGTTCCTTTTTGGCCGACACATTCGTAGTTGCAAGCTTTTCTGCTGCCGCCCGGATGTTTTCTGCCTCGGATTCTGAAATCGTGCTGCTATGACTTTTGACTGAGATGTCGAGCTGCTCGCAAATTGCTAATAGCTCTTTGTTATCCAAATTCAATTCCTTTGATAATTCATAGATTCTAACTTTGCCGTTGGTCATCCACTCTTCCCCTTTAATTTACAGTTTTAGCGGATGGTTGCCTGGTTTGCGACATCTCCATCCTTGGATTACTGTTTTTAGACTGCCGTTTAGTTTTTGCCGGTGCCTCCAATCAGGAAAGAGAGATGTTTCGGTTTAATAATGGCATCCCCACCAGAAATGATGGTTGAGGGACACCCATAAAAATTTTTTAAATAAAAGATTTTTATCGGAACCCTTGATGCCGAACTGCGCCTGAGCGCTACCAGGTTGCCATTTTGTAGTTTCTTGTTTTGTTGATTCTGAATCTTCCACAACACAATCGATTACATCTTGTTCTGGGAATGTTGCCTCGCCTCTCTTACTTTATTGGAGAGCCGAATGCCTTTTACACCCATTTACTATTTTGGCACTAACCTTAACGTTCCATAGAGGGTGTGATAAAAGCACGACTTCGGCTTTCGCACAATTCCTCTGGTGATAACGTCACAAAGTTGTTCCAATTAAATTTGGTTTTGGGTATTGCTGATGGCTAGACGTTGCGACAAGCTTTGGTACAGTGTTTCTGGCACTGATGCATGTAGCGATCGCCCTAGTCGATTTTTTTTTTGAGCCGCTTGTAAGCAACTCGTTTGCGGACAAATATAGGCAGAACGCCCCATGCCCCGATCTAATTGTACCTTTCCCGATGGAAAGACGCGGACAATCCGCCAAAACTCATCTTTTGACCCTACTTTTCGGCAACTAATACAGCGCCGATAATTTGGTTTCATCAGTTTTCTACAATCTCAGTCCAGCATTCTAGGTGTAAAAAGTAAGTTGTTTATTACTATTTTTTACTTATACCAAAGTGTCTTTCAGGAAATAATCCTTGAGACTTGGACTACAATCCACATTATCAAAACTTTACAAGGTTAATCAATTACTCGTCATCATTATTGTCAAAACTATCCTCTTCTTCTAATTCGTCCTGATTTTCATCCTCTAATTCTTCCTCAAAGTCAAGATCGTCTTGCTCTGACTGATATTTAGCCCTGACAGCTGTAAATTTCTCATCCTCTCCTACATAGTCATATTTAGCTTTGTCTTTGATGTCTATTTTCCAACCAGTCAGGCGGGCTGCCAAACGGACATTTTGTCCTTCTTTCCCAATGGCTAAACTAAGTTGATCTTCAGCCACGAGTACGTGAGTTTGCCGGGATTCTGGATCCATTAGGCGTACTTCATCTACCCGGGCTGGACTTAAAGCATTAGCGATGTATGTTGCTGGGTCTGGCGACCAGCGAATTACATCTATTTTTTCACCGCGTAATTCGTTGACTACCACTTGAATTCGCGATCCCCTGGCTCCAATACAAGCGCCAACTGGGTCTACATCGCGATCGAGAGTATCTACAGCTATTTTAGTCCGGGGGCCGACATAACGGGAGGGGGGGTTTGCCTCCCTAGCTACGGCAACAATCCGTACCACTTCATCTTCAATTTCTGGGACTTCGTTGGCGAAAAGATAAACCACCAAACCAGCATCAGCCCGAGATACAAGCAATTGTGGCCCTCGTTGTTGACCTTGGGAGACTTTTTTCAGATATACCTTGAAGGTAGCATTTGCCCGATAATTATCATTGGGCAACTGTTCCCGCTTCGGTAATTCGGCTTCTACTTCTGGCTGACCAAAATTACTGGTGACTGCCAAAACTACTGATTGCCGTTCAAACCGTAGGACTCTTGCTTGGAGAACAGTTCCTTCTAAATCTTGGAACTCTTCTTGCACCATCTGGCGCTGTTGATCCCGTAATTTTTGCGCCAATACCTGCTTAGTTTGCATCGCCGCCATCCGACCAAATTCTCCTTGGTCGGGGGTAACATCCAGTACCACTGAGTCGCCTAACTGTGCTTCAGGAGCTACTTGTTGAACTTCCTCTAGGGAAATTTGGTGATCTGTGTTATTGACTTCTTCGACAATGGTTTTGGTGGAAAGAACGCGAAATCCTTCTCCTTCAATATCGAGTTCTACTTCAAAATTCTCAAAATAATCTTCGTCAAACTGTTTGCGCTCTAAATTTTGGGCGCGACGATAACGTTCGTAGCCTTTGAGTAGTGCTTCTCTAATAGCTGATTGAACTGCAAGACGGGGTAAATTCCGCTCGCGACTTATACTTTCAATTAATTCTTTTAATCCAGCTAAGTGCCCCTCTGCCTCTTGTAGCCAATGCCCCATGCCCCATGCCCTATACTCGACTATCCATTAAATGCGCTAAACTCGTATGAGGGCGAACCATCATTGGTTCGTCACAAGACTTCTTG
>NZ_NOLK01000249.1:0-6909 GCF_002245985.1 Nostoc sp. 'Peltigera membranacea cyanobiont' 232 | reverse complement strand
AGCGAACCACGAGTCCGCAAACGTCGCCCAAAAATTTACCCCTTGATGACTAAAACCCGGCATGAGTTACGCAAACAATTGCAAACTGCTTAAACTGCAAGGGTTCCGGCTTTTCTTAGTGCCATTCGGTATGGGGGAACTCTTAACCCAAGTAATTAAAGATTCGAGTAACAATCAATCTATAGATTTTGCCGATTTAAGTAAAAAACTTGATAGATTAGCACAACAAGCCAACATACCAAATCGAACTAAGTCACTTGTCCTTGATGCTGGAAAGAGTTTTCTTAATGATTTGCGTTATGGCCAGCTATTTAACACCAGCAAGATTTCAGAGGCAGTGATAGAAGGATATATGCAGAAAGTGTATGTATCAGAATTTGAGGGGCGAATTCCACTAATTCCCAATGACCACGCCAAAGTTGACAATTTAACTTTTACAGAGCGTATAGAGGTATTAAGGAAAGACATCTTTGCCCAGATCAGTACATGGGCAAAAAAGGCGAGTGTAGATGAGGGTGTAGCCAAGCTCAGACGAAATCGGCGATCGCAAGTCAAAGAAATAGACCTTGACGAGGATCTGCTATGAACTACAGACCTTCGCTTCAGCAAAAATTTAACGAAAGTGATTACAGCGATTACACTTTGCACTTTCAAGCTGTGTCGAATAGTAATGGATCTGTGCTGTTTATTGATCACTCCCAGGATCAGAAGCTAACTATTGGCATAAATGTGGACGATACAGAGTTCAAGTATAGGGTTAAGGCACAGTTTCCAGCTATTGTTGCCGATCTCATTGACCTTGCTGTTGCCATATATACTTCAGATCGTCTTGCTCCTCAAAGTCTTACAAAGAAGCAGCGCCGATTTTATGTGATACTGCCATTACGTCATCCAGAATTGTTTAGTGCTGAACCATTTCGTACAAAGCTAGATGACCTGCTAAAATGGACAACTGATAGCGAATGGGTTTTCGACTTCCAAAAACGGATTGCACCGGAACGCCTTGTTGAACAACACCAATCTCTTCAGATAGTACCCCAAGGATGTGAAGTGACGTTGTGGAGTGGTGGACTGGATGCGCTGGCAGGTTTGTACACTCGCCTGTTAATGTATCCAGAAAAACAGTTCGTCTTGTTTGGAACTGGCAGCAACAATAGTGTATTTACTCGCCAGAAAAAAGTAGCTAAGAAAATTCAATCTCTCTTCCCCTGTCGTTGCGACGATTTTTTCCGCGTCCCAATCCTATTTGATGATAGTAGTGAGCAGCAAAAAAACAAGCTTTCCCGCGCGCGGGGTGTTGTCTTCACTCTTCTTGGTTCTGCGTGTGCATACCTTATGGGGGAAAAGGTTCTTTATCTGTATGAAAACGGAATTGGTGCAATCAACCTTCCCTATCGTGAATCTGCTGTAGGGTTAGATCACTCTCGTTCTGTTCATCCTCTGACTTTGCTGATGGTAAGTGATCTTGTTTCTGAGCTTTTAGGAGAAGAGTTCCAGGTAAAAAACCCCTTTCTATTTTGGACTAAAGCCGAAATGTGTAAAGCATTGGCTAAAAATGGGAGAGACGACTTACCACCTTTAACTATGTCTTGTGACAGTCCACATCGTCAAAAGCCAGTTCAATGTGGTTACTGCTCCTCTTGTCTTTTAAGGCGACAATCACTTGCAGCCAGTGGCATAAAAGATAGAACTCGCTATGTAGTATTGCATGGAGAGCGTCCAGTCAAACACCCCAGCTTATGTTTCCTAAATATGCAGGCACAGGTTCACACCCTTGATTCTTTGCTGGGTGTCTCAGATGAACCTTGGAAAACTCTAACCAAAAAGTTTCCAGTGCTAGATGATATTGTTGATCGAACTGCTATGGCAGAAAATCTATTACCTGCCGATATGCGAAGTCGTTTAATTCAACTTTATCAAAATTATCTTTCCGAATGGAATGAGGTGGAATCGCAGATTGCAGACGGGTTATTAAATAAAGGCAACTATCAGAAAGCATCTAGCAGATACGTAGTCTCATCTCAACAAGGTTGAGGAAAAACATTATGGCTACCAATATTCTGGATAACATTGACCTGCGGACATTGGGGGAACTTTTACAACAAGCCCGTAAAAAGTGCGGACTGACTCAAGCTGATGCAGCCAAGGTGATTGATGCTGCACGCACCACTATGATTGCAATTGAGAAGGGAGAACGCCGTCTTAAAGCCAATGAACTGATTAAACTTGCTCGTGCTTATGGACGTTCTGTGAGTGACTTTGTGCGATCGCGCCCAGTAGTGCAACCTTTTGAAGTACAGTTCCGAGCAGTTTATCAACGCAGTCAGGAACAACAGGCAGAAATTGAACCATTCATTCTTCATTTAGAGGAATTATGTCAGAATTATCTAGAACTTGAGAAGATTATGGACGCGCCACTGCCGCAAAACTATCCTCTTGAGTATCAAGTAACCGATATGCCGATCAAATCGGCTGCGGAGAGTATAGCAGTTGCAGAGCGTCAACGGCTGGGTTTAGGTGATGCTCCTATTTCACAACTGCGGGACATCCTAGAACAAGATGTGGGGTTACGTATCTTCTATTTGCAGATGCCACAAAAATACTCAGAAGTGTATAGCTATAACGAGCAAGTCGGTGGTTGTATGGCCATCAATGCTAATCATCCAGAGGAGCGAAGACGCTGGTCAATGGCGCATGGATACCTTCATTTTTTGGCACATCGGCAAAAACCTGAGTTCCACTTTGATGGTCAATATCAGCGATTTCCTGAAAGTGAGCAATTAGCGGAAACTTTCCCTAAGTATTTCCTCATGCCTACCAGTGGATTGCTGAAGCGGTTTAATGATATGTACCGTACACACGGCAAATTCACCCCGACTAATTTATTTACACTAGCGCATTACTATGGAGTGTCCGTAGAAGCACTAGTTTATCGGTTAGAGGAAATGGAACTTCTACCTTCAGGAACTTGGGATAAATTACGAGATCGAGGTTTAAAAGTCAGAAAGGTACAGGAGGAACTTGGCTTAGAACAAATCCCCCAAAGGATTGATATAATGCCACTTCATTATCAGCATCTCGCAATTGAGGCATTAGACCAAGGTTTGATTACTGAAGGGCGTTTTGCTGAATTTCTCCATGTTGACCGCTTAGAAGCCCGTCGCATCGCTGAGACATTAAGGGAGTATTCAAGCGGAATGAGGGAGGAAGATACGGATTTTGATTTGCGTCAAATTCAAACTGCTGGGAAGTGAGGTCAATTCATGGAAATTACTCACTCTCATATTCTTCTTGATGCTTGTTGTGTTATCAACTTTTGTGCGTCGGGTCAATTTCTGGCAATTTTGAAATCTCTTCCTGCTGAAATTGTCGTTACTACAGTTGTACAAGAACGCGAATTAAAAACACTCCAACGACTTCAAGAAGAAGAAAATGATGCTGTGTTAGAGTTTGAAGAAGCTATTAAACTTGGTTTACTAAAAGTTGTGGATTTTGAGTCAGAAGAGGAGGAGGAATCTTTTGTAAATTATGCTGTTGAACTTGATGATGGCGAATCTGCAACTTGTGCGATCGCTGTTCACCGAAAATGGGCGATCGCTACTGATGACGACAAGGCGATCAAGTTTCTTCAAAGGAATTTTCTCCATCTTCAGATTTTATCAACTCCAGAAATAATTAAACATTGGTCAGAAAAACAAAGCATTGATTCTTTAGTATTAAGTAACGTCCTCAATGCAATTAGGATTAAAGGACGTTATGTACCACCAAAAAATGATCCTCTGCGAAATTGGTGGCAAAAATCCTCTAAATAAGCAGAATTGTGAAGGTATTGAAATTAACGTTGTAGCATTCTAGGGGGTATGCTATTCTACATATTTATCTTTACATAGTTGGGTTTTTTCACGTGTTTACTTTAAGTATCATTAGATAATAAACAGTCTTATGTTTAGATACTTCAACCTATTCTCTCCAGCCGCTCGGCGGCTCAGTTATAATATTGTCAAAAACCCATATTTGGTGTATTAATGTAGTTCAGATTTGTCCAATCCACCACCATCCTTTTTTATCAGTGTGTCCTCATTGTTTGAATCAATAACTTGTGCTTTCTGGTGATTCTCAGACCGGACACTGTAATAAATGCGGTAAATGGCTGGGGAGTTACCGATACAAAAATGGTGGAGTCAACAAAATTAAGAAAGCGGATGAAATTGCTTGGCAACTTTATGTGAATCACGAATTGGGAGAATTAATCGCAGCTGCACCCACTATCATATCTCCAATTGATTCAAATCGGATTAGTCAGACAATTTCTACTTTTATTAATCATGCATTTCAATCAAATCAAGCTGCTTTATCTCGCGCTATTTTAGTAAATCAAGCAACAATTGGTTCATGGTGTAAAGGAAAAGTAATACCTCAAATAGATAAACTTTTGCTACTAAGTCATCAGATGAGAATCAAATTGCTTGATTTTTTGACAACAGATGTTTTAGTTTTTGATAATATTGCTTGTGGCTCATTAACAAATCAAGCCGAACAACCAAGAAAGTCCTATACGAGAATCAATTCCGAGAGAAAGCAAGTTTTAAATATAATTCTTCAAGAAGTAATTAATGAGTACCCACCACCTTCTTTAGAAGATGTCGCGTTTCGTCTAAAACATTATCCGCTTTGTTTACAGCATCATTTTCCCGAATTATGTCAAATAATTAAAGTTAGACACACTGATTATAAAAGTGTGAGTAGACAGCAAAAAATTCAACCTATTCTCGAATTAGCACTTCAGGAATTTCCACCTCCTTCATTCCTAGAAATTTCTCGACGACTAGTGTGATTTTACCCCTTGCATGACCAAACTGTGAACCATAGCGTGACCAAAAGTTAACGTAATTTCAAGGTTTTTAGCCAATCAAAAACCTAACTTTATGAATCAAATTATGTCCGCTTGTTTTAAATGCGAACCATAATGCGACCAAAAGTTTTATTTTTTGACTTGGTAAAAAATGCAGAGCAAGACACACTAATTTAACCCTTAAATGTAGCGACCTGCAATTATAAATGCCCAAACCTGCAATCAAGACTTTTTCAAACCAGGATTATTTGCAACTATAATTTCAGTTGAGCCAGGATTAACTGCAACTGAGCCAGGATTATTTGCAACCAGCCTGCAATCATCCGTTTCGACCAGGATTAATTGCAAATAAGCTCAACACTTTACTATGACTGAGTTTTCAATTCTGACAGGAGTTAGTCAAAAAACTCATTTCAGAATTTGATAAATTAACAATGAAATATTTACCGAGTTTTTTTACTTGAAAACCAACGGTTTAACGTTCCGAAAGCCTTACCAGTAAAACAGTTAAGAAATCGTTCGTTTTTTTTACTTTTATAGTTGCATTTAATCCTGGCTCAAACCGATGATTGCAGGTTGGTTGCAAATAATCCTGGCTCAGTTGCATTTAATCCTGGCTGAAGCGCAATTATAGTTGCATTTAATCCTGGTTTATAAATGTCTTGATTGCAGGTTTGAGCGATTAGTATTGCAGGTCGTTACACTTAAATTTTAAACTTTCGGTCAAAATTTGGTTCAAAATGCCCACAATATGGTTCAAAAATATGTTTAGCCAAAAATTGAGTGATAAAGCGATGCCTGCGGCGGGCTGCGCCTACGCCTGAAATCTGAATTTTTATTTCTCTCTCATCGCGGTACGGTACAAATGAACTATTTGACCATATTCCAAGATGAAATTAAGTTTTGAGTTTTTTGAACTCCATTTATAGCTTTGAACTATATGTTGTCCTAGTACAGAGTGAAGTATTTCGTGACCGTTTGGCTAAATTATCGTTCAAATCACAACTAGGCTACAAAAATAATAGCTATTTATACAGATATTTTCCTGAACTTTCTCGTTCTATCTCCAAGCATTATCAAGAATACAATAATGCAATTGGTAAGAAAAAAAGAGAGCTTGTATGCCAAGAAATACAAAATGTTGCTCAATTGCTTCATTCACAAGGACAAAAACCTACACAACGTCGGGTTACTCAACTTCTTACCAAGCCGGGAGTGATGCGTAACCTTTGGGTTCGGTCTTACTTGCGTGAAATTCAGCAGTCTTTTGGCTATGATTAAGACATTTGCAAACTGAGTACAACCTATGCTTAGGATTAAAAGCATAATTTGGTTCTTGGCAACTTTTGGTGATCTTGGTTGGGGTAAGGCAGAAGGCAGACGGCAGAGGGCAGAAGGAAGAGGAAGGAAAAATTCCCACAATTGAAGCATAGCAAGGATTATAGAACATCTGCATCACTTGAAAGCCGTAAGCGATCGCCCCTTGAAGTCACAAATCCCACGCCCGGATAAGAAAACGTTGGGAGCGATGCGATTTTGTGAGATGCCTTGCTTCGTTTGGGCAGGGGGCAGGGAGCAGGGAGCAGGGGGATTAGAAATTAGCGTTTTATAAGCCAAGGAGATGGATTGTTGATTATAGTTACTAGAATGCCTAAAACTCGGTTGTAAACTCCATAAAGTTCTCTGGCTGTATCAACGTCTAAATAACCACATTTCACAGCAAATTTAAGCCAAGAACGTTCTTCAACAGGAAACTTCTTAGATAATTCAAAAATTTTCATGGCTACATCAAATGCCATTTTATATACTTCCAAGTCTTCATGACTTTTTATTGGTTCTTTTTCCATTCCCCCTGCCCCCTGCTCCCTGCTCCCCTGCTGTCTTTAACATGATCTCACAAAATCGCATTGCTCCCGAAAACGTTTTAAACCCTTCTGCCCTCTGCCTCCTGCCTTCTGCCTTAAAGCGCGTAACCTTTCATCATCACCAAAAGTTGCCAATAACCCATAATTTTGCCGAAGTTAATTGGAAGTATAGGTTTGCCATTCCGGCAATAT
>NZ_NOLK01000248.1:0-7058 GCF_002245985.1 Nostoc sp. 'Peltigera membranacea cyanobiont' 232 | reverse complement strand
ATGGGGAATGGTGTAGTTCAATTACTTGAAAAGCTTTGTAATAAAAAAATATCTTGGGGAGAATCAGCTAACCTGCTGTAACAACGGCACGATCGTTTACTAACTTACCATCTTCCATATAGACTATGCGATCGGCAATATCTAGAATGCGATTATCATGAGTCACTAAGAGAATGGTGCAATCCTGTTCTTTAGCAAGTTTTTGCATAAGGTTAACCACATCTCGTCCAGATTTACTATCAAGGGCGGCGGTGGGTTCATCCGCTAAGACAATTTTAGGACGACCGACCAACGCACGAGCGATCGCAACTCTTTGTTTTTGTCCCCCAGATAAATCATCAGGATAGTAATTCAGGCGTTCTCCTAATCCTACCTCCTCTAACATTTGGCTTGCTCGGATTTTCATTTCTGTCGGTGAAATATGATTATGCACTTCCAAGCCCATTCTGACGTTCTGGAGTGCTGTCAGGCTACCGTGCAAGTTGTGCGCTTGGAAAATATAACCGTTATTGCGTCGCACTTGGGTAAGTTGTGCTGTACTTGCACCACAAAGTTCTTGTCCCGATATCTGCAAGCTGCCAGATTGGGCAGAACGCAACCCACCTGATAAGGTGAGAAGTGTAGTTTTTCCAGAACCAGAAGGCCCAGTCATAATAATAATTTCGCCAGCGTTAATATCTAGGTTGATATCAAAGAGAACTTGCTTGCGAAGTTGACCATGACCAAAATAATGGTCGAGATTTTTAACAGAGATTACGGGTTGACTAATCATAAATAGCTCGATTACTCGTGATGACGAGCATTTTTCCTTTGCAAATGACCAATGACAAATAATAAATGACAATTTCTAAAACATATCTGCGGGGTCAGCAGACTGTAATTTACGGGTGGCGATCGCACCAGAAATAATACACATGAGCATAGTAAGCATTAGCACTGTGGTGGCTCGTGCTACGGTCATGTAAAGTGGCAAATTAGTCGCATTCCGAGTTAGAGAGTAAAGCGCTAAAGGTGCGATCGCTCCAGGAATAAAGCCCAAGACTGCCAAAATTATCGCCTCTTCAAACACCACACCCAATAAGTAGAGATTGTTATATCCCATTGCTTTGAAGGTGGCGTATTCTTTTAGATGAGAATTCACATCTGTAGAAAGAACCTGATAGACGATAATCACGCCTACCATAAACCCCATTGCTACACCCAGACTGAAGATAAACCCGATGGCTGTATTTTTTTTCCAATAATCTGTTTCAAATTCGATAAATTCGGCTTTGGTCAAGACTTTAACATCGTTACCCAGATGAGATTCTAAAGCTGCTTTCACCTGTTTGACATCATAGCCTGGTTGTATTTTAAGTAAACCAATACTGACACTACTAGCTTGTCGTCCGGGAAATAGCCGCAAGAAGTTCTGATCGCTGGTAATTAGGTTCCCATCAGCCCCAAAGGAAGCCCCGATTGAAAATAAGCCACTAATGGTAACTGTTCGCCGGTCAATTTCAGTCGTAACAGGTTTTCCTTGTTCAACTTGAGCGATCGCTTCTTTATAATCTCCTCTGGAAGCGCGATCGAAGAGGATGGTATCTGGCAGCTTTACAATATCTATCTGTCTGTTGACATCCGGTAAATTTAACGCTTGCTTTTCAGGATTGACCCCAATAACTAGGACAGATGTCTTTTGGCGTGTTTTCGGATTCTTCCAATCGATAAAGTTGATATACATGGGTTCAGCTGATTTCACCCCCTGTACATCCATTGCCTGATATAGCCGCCGTCGCGTAAAGGTGGATATATTTAACACGTTACGTCCTTGAGGACTAATTAGGAGAATGTCAGCTTGTATACTGTTAGGAAGCTTAGTATTACTTTCAAACAAGGCATTCTGAAATCCTAGCTGCATAAACATCAGAACATCAGCGAAAGCAATGCCTCCCAATGCTACCAAGAGACGGCTTTTTTCATGACTCAGTTGCAACCATCCTAGAGGGGTTCGCTGGCGCAGTTGTTGAATAAATCCAATCATAGTTCTATTACCGCCTTTACTTGCAAATTGGTAAACTTGGCAGCTTTGGCGCTAGATGCTTTATCTAGTCGGATATGAACTTCCACTACTCTGGCATCAATATTGCTAGAGGGATCGCTGTTGACCAGATTTTGTCGCTGTACCTGCATCGCCATCCAATCGACGGTTCCCTGTAATTCTCCAGGAAGGGAATCGCTAAGTACCTTTACCTGTTGCCCCGATCGCACTTTGTTAATATCACTTTGGTAAACTTCTGCCACTGCATACATCTGATCGGTTCGACCTAGTTCTACAATCCCGTCATTAGAAACAGTTTCTCCGGCTCGTGTATTAATCTTCAAAATTTGTCCGGCTTCGGGGGCGCGGATGTATGCTTGATCGACTTGCGCTCTAATTTTTTCCACCGTTGCTTGAGCGCTGTCTACCTCTGCTTGGGCGTTAGCAATATCTGTCGGACGGACTTCTGCCGTTTGGTTCAAGGTGGCTTTGGCTTCGTTAATCTGCTGTTGCAAACTGGCGAGAGTTTGGTTGCGGTTAGCTTTGGCTTCTTTAATCTGCTGTTCTAAAGTAGCGACAGTTCTTGTTTTGTTGGCTTGGTTTTCAATTACCTGCTGAGTCGAAGTTTCTGCACTCAAGCGTTTTTGATCGGCTTCTTGACTAGAAATTGCCCCTGCTTTGTATAAAGCGTCATAGCGTTGCACATCTACTTGAGCGTTCCGCTTTTCGGCTGCGACGCGATCTACTGTTGCTTGTAAGCTTTGTCTTTGTCCTTGCAAGTCTGCTTCTAGGCGATCGATTGTGGCTTGCTGAGTTTTGATATTTCCCTCTAGTTCGACTTGCAGACGGCTAACAGCAGCTTGCTTTGCGCCAATTTCTCCCTGTTTAGCTCCGGCTTTTACCTTGTCAACGTTGGATTTGGCAACTTGGACTTGTTTTTGGGCTTCAACTAAACTTGCTTGCAAGCGATCGCGACTGTCCATAATTGCAATTACCTGTCCACCCTTGACGCGATCGCCTTCTCTCACCAATAGTTTCTGAAGCAGACTTCCCTCGGTGGAAGAAGTTGCAGACAGTTTTATGACTTCTCCATTTGGTTCTAAGCGTCCCAATGCTGTGACTGTTTTGATCGCTGGTTGAACAGCTACGGGTGCTACTGGCTTTTCATTCGCTGTAGCCTGAAACTTTAGCACCGTATAAACACTAGCTCCACCTACGAGCAAAGATGTAATTATCGCTAGTGTAATCGGCGATCGCAAAAGATTTGGGGAAGACTTTAAATCTTCTAATTTCCAGTTCTGCACCATACTATCCACCTTTTATCGCTAGCAATTTACACTAAACTGTTCAGTTCAATTAATGCTAAACTAAACTGAGTAGTTTAGTCAAGAGCAGAAAGCTGAAATTCTCAATTTAATAACTTTGCCTTCAGTTATGCACCAGAATGCTTGTCACAACTGAGATTAATGGCGTAGGGTAAATCGCAGCATCTATTAAAATTGTTTATAAGAGAGGATGATTAATAAATGGTACGCATTAAAACTGACGAAGTAGATCGAGATCATTCCGTTGATAAAGTAGAGCAAATCCTGCAAGGGGCAATGCGGGAATTCCTGCAAAATGGCTATGCTGGTACAAGTATGGATCGGGTAGCAGTAGCGGCAAGTGTTTCTAAAGCGACAGTCTACAGCCACTTTCAAGATAAAGAGGGACTTTTTAAAGTCCTGATAGAGTCGTTGGCAAATCAGAAGTTTAACTCTCTCTTTGGCGGGGAACCTATGGAGGGAGAACCAAAAATCGTACTGCACCAATTAGGAACCAAATTATTGGAACAAATGAATAACGACCAGGAACACTGTGCATTTATGCGAGTGCTAATTGGGGAATCTGGTCGTTTTCCTGAATTAACTCAGATTTGTGTTCGGGCGATGATTAAACCAATGTTGGAAACGCTCAATCAATACTTTGCTGCTCACCCGGAACTGAATATTACTGACCCAGAGGCAACAGGGAGGATTTTTTTAGGTACATTAGTTGATTTTCATGTTACTCAAGATGTGATGCATGGGAGGGACATTATACCAATGGAAAGCGATCGCTTGATTAATGCGTTGACACACCTAATTACTAAACACGCTGATTGATTGGCTATGTCCCATTCTGAGCTTATGGAGTGCTGTTGCCTATCCTCCAGCTTTTTTCCTTTCTTAGGATTGAGCTAAAATCCCACGGCTTGATATGAAAACAAGCAATAGCAATGTTTTCACAGCCGTGGGAGTGTCAAAAGCTGGCACAAATACATCCTCCAGCGATCGCTAGATTAATTAGGCAGGAATGACTTGAACAATTAATGAGCGTTTATCCAGTGACTGGATTTTACCTACTTGACTGAGGTCTTTTGCAATTCTGTCTAGCAGTTCTCCCGCTTGGTCGCGATATTGATGTTCTCGGCCTCGTAAACGAATGGCAAACTTCACCGAGTCGCCTTTACTCAACCAACCAACTGCTTTTTCAATCCGTAAATTGTAATCAGCGATGCCCACATTTAGACCAAATCTAACTTCTTTTACCGTCGGTCTAGCACTCTGGCTCTGACGTTTTTTCTTTTGATACTGAAGCTTGCCATAATTGAGAATTTTGGCGATCGGAGCTTCTTTACCTTGGGAGACTACAACCAAGTCAAGCTCTAAGCTCTCGGCTAACTGTAGTGCCTCATTGGTGTCGATCAGACCACGATTATTATTCTCATGGTCAATCAAGAAGACACTAGGTGACTTGATTTGTGAATTAATCAGTTGCTTTTGGATTGCGATAACGAATTTCTCCTAATTGTTCAACACTTTAATATTCCAAGTAATGCTAATTTAACACAACACTGAATCAGAGCAACTTTAACCACACAATAGGCTACAATCTGTTAGAATGTGGAACTGCGGCACTCGCTCTTCAGTCTTTGCGCTATTGCCCATCCAGCTTTTCAATGCTTTTTTATCCGTCCGCCTAAGACTGACACCGCCATTGGTGACAGGCCGATGTTATTTTTGGAGTTTTATGGATTTTTCTACTCTCGGCTTGTCCAATGAAATTATCCGTGCGGTTACAGAGCGAGGATACACAGAACCTACGCCAATTCAGATACAAGCGATTCCTGCCGTCTTGTCGGGTAGCGATTTGCTAGCTGGGGCCCAAACTGGCACTGGAAAGACTGCTAGTTTTACCCTGCCGCTTCTACATCGGTTGTCGTCTGACAAGAGCAAAAGTACATCTAATGGATACCGACCGATCCGGGCGCTGATTCTCACCCCGACTCGTGAACTGGCTGCCCAAGTGGAAGAAAGCGTGCGCGAATACGGCAAATACTTACAGCTAAACTCGATGGTAATGTTTGGCGGAGTCGGTATTAATCTGCAAAAACAGCGTTTGAAGAATCGAGTCGATATCTTGGTCGCTACTCCAGGGCGACTGCTAGACCACGTACAGCAAGGCACGCTCAACCTCTCGCATATTGAAGTTTTGGTGCTAGATGAAGCAGACCGGATGCTGGACATGGGCTTTATTCATGATATCCGCCGCATCCTTGCACTTTTGCCCAAACAGCGACAAAATTTGCTATTCTTCGCTACCTTCTCAGACAAAATTAAAGCACTCGCCGCCGGACTGCTCAATAACCCGAAGATGATTGAGGTAGCACGCCGCAACGTTACTGCCGAGACGATCTCTCAAAAAATTTACCAAGTAGACCGCGATAAGAAACGCCAATTACTTGCTCACCTGATTCGGCGAGATAATTGGTATCAAGTGCTAGTGTTTACTCGTACTAAGTATGGCGCTGACCGTTTGGTTAAGCAGTTGGGCGAAGACCGCATACAAGCACTGGCAATCCACGGGAATAAAAGCCAGCCAGTGCGTACTAATGCGCTGGCAAAATTTAAGAATGGCAGTTTACAGGTATTGGTGGCGACAGACATTGCTGCTAGGGGTCTTGACATCAGCGAACTACCTCATGTAGTCAACTTTGATTTGCCCAATGTACCAGAAGATTATGTTCATCGCATTGGGCGCACTGGTCGGGCTGGCGCGTCAGGTGAAGCCGTATCGCTGGTGTCTGTTGATGAATACCCTTTATTAACAGATATCGAAAAACTGATTCAGCAACGTTTGCCAAGGGAAGTGGTGGCTGGCTTTGGCCCCAACCCTGATATTCAGCCCGAAGCAATCCCCAATGGACGGCAACACAGACCAAAATCTGGGGGTGACAAGCGTCCGGCTCGGACTCCTAAACCGTTACCACGGACATCAGCTAAACGTAAAGCAGCACCACCCGCAACCAATGGCGAGGCATCGCGCCGTTCTGCTAAACGCGATCGCTAATCTTCGTTAGCTGTCTAATAAACTTGGGCAAGTATAGTTCTGAGTTGCCACGAATAGATGAGTCAACCTTTTCATCCTTGAGGATGTTGGCGATGTCAGGGATATACTTGGTAGCCGCCTCTCCCAGGTTGCCCAATGTCGATGCCGCACTGCGACGAACAGATAAGTCAACCTTTTCATCCTTGAGGATGTTGGCAGCTTTCTGGGCAATTTCCTCCGGTTTTTTAGGCAGAATTTTTAAATCTTGCGGCTTATATTCAGCTAATTTTTCAAAAGCATATTGCTTGACTTTGGGGTAGCTGTCGTCAAGGGCTGCTACTATGCCGTCAATCTGCCACTGTTGCGGTTTGGGTTTGGGGGTTTCTTTGGCGCTTACCCAAGGTAGACAGAGGAAGAGAGTTAAGAGTAGCGTGAAAGACCATTAGGCATTGCTTAAGCTCGATCGCAATTATGATTTAAACGGATCATAATTTTTTCCGGCTCGGTCAAATTTTTAAAACCATAACGGCGATAAAGTCCATGAGCATCTTTTGTACCTAACATCCACCTTTGAACATCTTGCAATTCTGGATATTCCAAAATATATTCTATAAACCATTTTCCTAAACCCTGTCCTCGATAACCCGCATTTCTCACAAGCTTCAGGCGTTTGATAGAGCAGAGGGGC
>NZ_NOLK01000247.1:0-7109 GCF_002245985.1 Nostoc sp. 'Peltigera membranacea cyanobiont' 232 | reverse complement strand
CCAATCCCCAATCCCAATTTTCCAATAATCATTCTCTCTTTTGTGGCATAAATTTATTGAATGCAGAGATATGTACATAGCAGCATCGATCATTAGAGACTGACTTATGAGTAACTACACTTATCAGCTAGACGATTTCGCTTTAAAATTGCCGATTTCCCAATCAGCTCGCAGAACTGCTCAGGAATTTGCTAACCAACAGCCAAATTCTGAAAAAGCAGAGCAAGTTCGGCTGAATACGCTAGCTGTGTGGGTGGTGAATGACTACTTGGAAATGATGGATATCCCTACTGACCTCCAAGCTGGCGACAGCTGGAACTCCATTATGCGCCTCTGTGGAAATGTAGCTGACTTAGCAGTGCCCTCAGTTGGTCGTCTGGAATGTCGCCCCGTCCATCTGCATCAGCAGATATGTTCCATTCCTCCAGAAACTTGGGAAGAACGAGTGGGTTATTTAGTAGTTCAATTTGATGAATCGCTCCAAGAAGCCAAGCTGCTTGGTTTTATTCCTAGTGTCGCAACTGAAACATTGCCATTAGAACAACTGCAACCATTAGAAGCCTTTATCGACCACCTGGATCGGCTGCGCCAATCCTCAGTTAGTTCACTCGTCAATTTAAGTCAGTGGTTTGCTGGTATATTTGAAGCAGGTTGGCAGACTATTGAATCCCTGTGGAATGTGCCAGAACTCAGACCAGCTTATACCTTTCGCAGTACTGAAACTGTGGAACTCAATGCCCTCAATAGACCAGAATCAATTACTAAACGCGCAAAACTGATTGATTTGGGTATCCAAATTCTGAACCAACCTGTCATGTTGATTGTGGAAATCAGCCCCGAAAAGGATCGACAAACCAGTATTCATCTCCAATTGCACGCCACTGGGAATCAAATCTACCTACCGCCCGGAGTTCATCTTACTGTTCTAGATAGTTCGGGAGAAGTATTTCTAGACGCTCAATCGAGAAAATTAGACAACTACATTCAGTTGCAGTTTCGTGGTGAACCTACAGAGCAATTTAGCGTTAGGGTAGCAATAAATGATACTAGTATTACTGAAAATTTTAGAATTTGAAACATCTAGCTATCTTCCCTGTTTGTCAGTAATTTATTAAGTGGTAATTGGTTAATTAAAAATTAAAAATTCAAGGCAGCTTTTGGAGGTTTTTAAAAAAGTCTGTGAATGCTTGTTTAGTTTGCGATCGCGCATTAGATACAGGGCATGATTTTGCACAGGGAGATAGCGACAGTCATGGGTAAGTTAGTAGTTCTGAAATTCGGAGAGGGTAGTTTTGAGCAAGGGTTTGCTGTCACCCTCCAAATTGGTGAAGAACACGAGCGGGCTACAACAGAAATCACAGGGAAGCTACCTTCATTTCCTGAAATGCCGCTCTATTACAGTCATTGGCAGTCTAGTTATCGGCAGATAGGCAATCGTTATCGTCTCCATGCAGACAAAATGCAGGTGACGAATGTATCGATGATTCAAGACTGCGAAAACACTTCCCATATCTTGCGGGCACGCTTTAATACCTGGTTGCGAGCAGAAGAATTTCGCCCTTTGAGAGAAAAATGGTTAGAAAGATTGTTGTCCACCGAAGAAGTGCGAGTGATTTTGCAAACAGAAAATAGCCAATTGCAGCTATTACCCTGGCATTTGTGGGATTTGTTAGAACGCTACCCCAAGGCTGAAATCGCCCTTTCCTCACCATCTTACGATCGCATTCACAAGCCACGTACTTTAAATCCATTAGTCAATATTTTGGCAATTGTAGGCAACAGTCAGGGGATTGACACCCAGGCAGATCGAGCTTTACTGCAACAGTGTAGTAACGCAGATGTCAGTTTTCTGGTAGAACCACAACGTAAAGAATTAACTGAGCTTCTTTGGGGAAAAAACTGGGATATTCTCTTTTTTGCAGGACACAGTTCTAGTAACAAAAATGGAGAAAGCGGACGAATTTACCTGAATAAAACTGATAGTCTGACCATTGGCGAATTAAAGTACGCTCTGAGGAAAGCCATTGAAAATGGTTTGCAACTAGCTATATTCAACTCTTGTGATGGATTGGGATTGGCACGAGAATTGGCTGATTTGCAAATACCTCAGATGATTGTCATGCGCGAACCGATTCCAGATCAGGTTGCGAAGGAATTCTTAAAGTATTTTCTCCAAGGCTTTGCTGGTGGCGAGTCTTTATATCAAGCGGTACGCCAAGCGCGAGAACGATTGCAAGGACTTGAAGATCGATTTCCCTGTGCAACTTGGCTACCAATGATTTGCCAAAATCCAGCCCAGACACCACCCACTTGGGATAAATTATGGTCTACAACAAAACCTGAAGAGAAACCGAATTTAGCTTTGTCTACCAGACGCAGATTAACGACAACCTTGTTATCTAGTTTGGCGATTACAGGCTTGGTTTTTGGGGTGAGATGGGTGGGTTGGCTGGAAAGTCTAGAAATTCCTATCTTTGACCAGATGATGCGATCGCGCCCAACAGAGTCCCTAGATTCGCGTCTGCTGGTAATCACAATTGACGATGGCGATCTGGCAATTCAAAGACAAAATAATGAGTCGTTAATTGGAGCTTCCATTTCCGAAAAATCTCTCAATAAAGTCCTGGCAAAACTGAATCAATACCAACCCCGTGCGATCGGCTTGGATATTTACCGTGATTTTCCAGCCAAACAACCAGATTTAATTACTCGTCTTCAACAAACTCCGAATTTAGTTGGCGTATGTAAAGGAAGTGATGGCACAGCAAATATCACAGGTATTAAGCCGCCACCAGAAATCCCCGAAATAAATCTGGGATTCAGTGACTTTATTCACGATCCTGATGGAGTTATCCGTCGCCATCTCCTGTTCATGAACCAGGAACCGACATCGTTGTGTCCTGCTACCTTTGCATTCAGTCTACAACTAGCCTCCTTGTATCTGCGCCCTTCAGGAATTCAACCAAAGTTCACCCCTGAAGGGAATTTGCAACTCGGTAAAACGATTTTTCCGAGTCTGAAGTCTCGCTCTGGCGGCTATCACGATATCGATGCTAATGGCGGTCAAATCTTACTTAACTACCGTTCTCTCAAACAGATAGCCCAACAGGTGAAGCTAACCCAATTTTTAGCTAGTCCAATTAACCCCAGTGCGATTAAAGACAAAATTATTTTGATTGGTGTGACAGCAAAAGGGGATTCTCAAGACACCTGGGCCACACCTTATGGCACTCCTTTAGATGAGCAAATGCCAGGAGTGTTAGTACAAGCCCAGATGATTAGCCAGATCCTCAGTGCTGTGCAGGATGGGCGGCCGTTACTGCGGGTTTGGTCGCTGTGGTCTGAGGTGGTCTGGATTTGGGGTTGGTCTTTGGTAGGGGGAGTTTGGGCTTGGCAAAAGCTTTCCTTGCCTTGGTTGGCATTGGGAGTCAGTATTACCTCTGGTGTTCTTTATATAGTCTGCTTTAGTCTGTTAATTTCGGGTGCTTGGGTACCATTTATCCCATCGATTTTATCGCTGGTAGCCACAGTTAGCCTGATGTCAATTTATAATTCAGCAACGAAAGTGCGGGTGGAAAGTGGTAAATAGGGAATGGGAAATAGATAAAGATTTTTTTGATTAAATTTTTGGATAACCAGCAGATAAATCTACAAGGCTTACATAGTTGAGGAAGGGTTTTTATGAAGTCAAATTCACAACCGATAAAACTGTTTATATTAGTAGTTTTTAGCTGCACCAGTTTACTAGTTAGCCTGACTCCAGTAGTGGCGGAACCAACTCTTGGTTCTTCACCTAGCGATCGCTCTGATGCTAAAACAATCCTTGCTCAAGCCACAACCTTTAATCAACCTGTACTTCCACCCGGCCCCCCTCCAGGAGGTCGCGTTCGTGGTGGAGCGAAGCGTGGGGAGTTGGCTGGATGTCCACTCACTAAACATGACCTGACTGCTCTAGTGTCTTTTACTAAGGAAGCTAACTCAGTAATCAATGTCTGGGGAAAGACAACAGTAGAACACCCAAGTTGGTTTTTCTATGTGCCATATACCAAAGACTTGCCCTATGCAGTTGAATTTGTGCTGCAAGATCGGGACTCTAACGAGATTTATAAAAAAGCGATCGCTCTACCAGAAAAACCAGGAGTCATCAGTGTTTCTCTGCCTACCACTGCTCCTGCTTTGGAAATAAACAAACAATATCGCTGGTTTTTCACCATTAACTGTGACCAAGAAAAGAATTCTCCCCCGACTTATGTGGAAGGGGTAATAACAAGAGTCGAACTTAATCCCGCCATAATCAAAGAGCTACAAACAACAGAACTTCAAAAGCGCTATGCTATTTATGCCCAAAACGGGATATGGTATGACGCACTGACCACACTGGCTCAACTGCGCCAGAAAAATCCTAAAGATGCGGCACTGCAAACAGAGTGGCAGAATTTGCTAGGCAGCACCCATTTAGATGATATTGCAGCAGAACCGATTTTCTCTGAGTAACCTTAGCTCAACTTTATCTATTTTTTAACAACAGGGTAAAATATATAACTCTTCAGAAGTATTGACACCTTCACTTTTTAAAGTGTCTATCTTGCATATTCTGAAAAAAAGTTATAAATTATGATGATATAGGGGAATAATCTGATCTCTTAGTGTCAACAACTAATCCTGCTCAAGCAAATATACTGTAACCAGTTTTAACTTCACACAAACTCTAAACAGCACTGAAGATATATTTTTGTTTGGTAAAGCAAAGATTCTGGGCATGAAACAGAACAAGAAATAATCTAAAAATATATCTTGTGTGACTGTTTTAATAATCATATTACTACTTGCGGTGGAGAACAACTATAATTCACCAAAAGAGGAATCGATTATAAACAAATTAACTAGCAATAAAACTGCATAAATGTCAGCAGATTTATTCCTTGTTAGTTGATTAATTTTCTCCAAATCATATTTGCTATTCAAAGAATCGTTTTTGTTATGCTGAGAATAGCAAAAATAAGAAATGAATCCGCATCTACCACAAATTCACAACCCGAATGGAGTTATTCTGGCGATGCACCCAAACGAATTGGAAACTAGTGAAAATTTAAAAGAAGTGGAAGAAGCATGGCAAACGCTAGAAAAATCAGTTCTCTACTATCAAGGCCGCCCCGTTGGTACGGTAGCCGCTTATGATGCATCTGTAGAGGCACTCAATTATGACCAGTGCTTTGTTCGGGATTTTGTTTCTTCCGGTCTAATTTTTCTGATCAAAGGTAGAACAGATATTGTTCGTAATTTCTTAGAAGAAACCTTAAAGTTACAGCCTAAAGAAAAGGCATTAGATGCCTACAAGCCGGGACGAGGATTAATACCAGCTAGCTTCAAAGTTGTTTCGGAAAATGGGCAAGAATATCTAGAAGCAGACTTTGGCGAACATGCGATCGCTAGAGTTACACCAGTAGATTCTTGTTTATGGTGGATTATTTTATTGCGTGCTTATGTAGTCGCTACAGAAGATTTTTCTCTGGCTTATGAACCTGAATTCCAAAATGGTATCAGGTTAATCATGGAAATCTGCTTGGCGAATCGTTTCGATATGTACCCAACCCTGTTGGTTCCAGATGGTGCTTGTATGATTGACCGTCGGATGGGCATTTATGGGCATCCTTTAGAACTGCAAGTTCTTTTTTACACCGCATTGCGTGCATCTCGTGAACTATTAATTTGCCAAGGAAATTCTGATATTGTTGCAGCCATTGATAACCGATTGCCTCTTTTATGCGCTCATATTCGCCAGCATTATTGGATAGATATTAATCGCCTGAATGAAATTTATCGCTTCAAAAGTGAAGAATATGGCAAGGGTGCTGTTAATCTATTCAACATATATGTAGATTCTGTTCCCTATTATGAATTAGATAAGTGGCTGCCAAAAAAAGGTGGTTATTTAGCAGGTAATGTCGGGCCGTCGCAGCTAGATACTCGCTTCTTTTCACTCGGAAACTTAATGGCGATTATTTCCGACTTAGCCACCGAAGAACAGTCACAAGCGATTATGACTCTCATTGAAAAACGATGGGATGATTTGGTGGGAGATATGCCGATGAAAATTTGTTTCCCAGCTTTAGAGCATGAAGAATACAGAATTGTAACTGGATGTGACCCCAAAAATATCCCCTGGTCGTATCATAATGCTGGTAGTTGGCCAGTTTTAATGTGGATGTTGGCAGCTGCGGCTGTGAAAACTAACAAAATAAGTCTTGCACAAAAGGCTATTGAAACTGCCCAAGGACGACTTAGTACAGATCAATGGCCAGAATATTACGACGGTAAAAAAGGGCGATTGATTGGCAAACAAGCCAGAAAATATCAAACTTGGACAATTACTGGATTCTTATTGGCAAAAGAACTGATGGCAAACCCCACTTATTTGCCATTAATCAGCTTTGGTAAATTACCAGCAGAACAGGTTTCGAGAGCATGTGAGCTTGAAATTGCTAGTGTAGACCCCTATATGCAATAATTCGTAATTCGTAAAGAGTTGGGAGTCATTCAATTTTGGATTTGGGATTTTAGATTTTTCCTTCAATCCAAAATCTAAAATTCCAAATCCAAAATCCAAAATTGGCAGAGTTAGAATACAAAAGCCTCCTGACTCCTGAATCTTGTTTCCATGACAAACCCCCGTCAACTAGCTTTTATCGCCCTGCGAGATGTTCATAAGGGGGCTTATGCTGATGTTGCCCTAGATAGAGTACTGCAAAAAGTTAATTTGCCTGATAACGATCGCCGCTTGGTGACAGAGTTAATTTATGGCAGTGTCAGAAGGCAGCGCACTCTTGATACTCTCATCGATCAATTCGCCAAAAAGAAATCTCACCAACAACCACAAGACCTTCGTACCATCTTACATTTAGGTTTTTACCAGCTGCGCTATCAAGAGCGTATTCCCGCCTCAGCTGCTGTTAATACCACCGTCCAACTCGCTAAAGAAAACGGTTTTTCTGGACTTACAGGTTTTGTTAACGGTCTATCATACAAGCACCATCTGGAACCAACAGGGTTGGGTACATATCGAAACGATTCGCCAAGCAGATTTCCATGATTAACCTGATACCATTTTG
>NZ_NOLK01000246.1:0-7143 GCF_002245985.1 Nostoc sp. 'Peltigera membranacea cyanobiont' 232 | reverse complement strand
CCCCAGTCCCCACTCTACTTTGGTTTACCAGGAAACCCTGCGGCTGTGTTGGTGACATTTTGGCGGTTTGTGCTACCAGCGATTAAGAAAATTTCGGGAATTACTGAAGGTTGGGAGCCAATATTTTTGAAAGTGCGATCGCATGATGAATTGCGATCGGATGGTAAGCGGGAAACTTACCTTTGGGGTAAATTACATTTAATTGATGGAGTTTACGAATTTCACAAAGCTGGTGGTAGTAATAGTTCCGGCAATTTAATTAATTTAGCTCAAACCGATGCCTTAGCTGTTCTCCCGGTGGGTAAAACATTAATTTCGTCACAAGAAGAGGTGCAAGTTTTGCAGCTTAGTAACGGGTAACAAAATAATTCGTAATAGGCTGCGCCCCGCCCATTACGAATTACGAATTACGAATTACGAATTACGAATTACGAATTACGAATTACGAATTACGAATTACGAATTACGAATTACGAATTACGAATTACGAATTAGTTAAAATGTCTGCTCAAAAGCCTCAATCAAGTTGTTAACTTCTTCAAGGGTGTTGTAATGTACCATACTCACCCGAACTATTCCATCTTGCGACGCTAACCCCAGATATTCAATGAGCCGTTTAGCATAAAAGTCTCCGTAGCGAATCCCGATATAATGTTGGTCAATTTTTGCCGAAATGGTTGAGCTATTCATTCCATCGACTACAAAAGATATAGTCGGTACACGCAATTGACGGTCAGCTTTTGATTGACCAATGACTCGCACATTAGACTTGCTGTTGAGGTAGTTTAAAAGGCGATCGCTAATTTTTTCTTCATGTATACTGATTAAATCAAACGCCTGTACCATCTGATTTCTCAAATCAGGTGCAGTTTGATCGCCGTAATGGAGTTGTGCTAACTCACTTAAATAATCACATAAACCTAACATTCCATAACTTAACTCAAAATTGACATTCCCTAACTGAAATTTATAAGGTATGTCTGTCTGTTGAATAAAATAATGATTAAGTCCAGGTAATCTTAATAAATGTTCTTCTTTGCCATAAAGTAAGGCATGGTGTGGCCCGTAAACTTTGTAACAACTCAAAGTATAAAAATCAACATCCAAATCTTGGACATCAACTAATCTGTGTGGTGCATAAGCTACACCATCTACACAAATCATCGCGTTGCGATCGTGTACAAATGCAGCAATTTCTTTGATCGGGTTGATGGTTCCCAAAACATTAGAAGCATGAGTCAAGGCTACTAATTTGGTGCGATGACTCATCAATTGTTCTAAATCTGCTAAATCAAGTTCTAAGGTATCTGGGCGAATTTGCCACACTTTAACCTTAATTCCTTGTTTTTCCAAAGCAACCCAAGCACCAATATTGGCTTCATGGTCACAATTAGTAACAATAATCTCATCACCAGGTGTAAAGGTTTGACCCAGACAAGTTGAGAGAACTTTCAACATCATTGTCGTAGATGGTCCCATAACTATTTCTTTAGAAGAATTGGCATTAATAAAAGTAGCCATTCCCCTAGTTGCTAAAGCCAATCGTTCTCCTGCAAGTTGAGAAACAGCATAAGAAGCTCCCAACTGGACATCAGAACTTAGGAGAAATTCGCTAATTCTATCTACTACTTTTTTCAGGGTTTGTGACCCGCCAGCGTTATCAAAAAAAGTCCATTCACCAGCTAGCGCAGGAAAATATTGACGAACTTTATCAAGATTCAAAAGCATAGTATAAGTTTTGTAGAGAATGTTCTTTACCCTAACCTAACTTTTGGCAAGTCGCCCAGAGAGCATCTACACCGTCTTTTGCTATTTACAGCTTCCTCTACCAGATTTCTTACTCTGCAAAAATCTCTCTAGAGGGGGTATATTTGGTAACTCCAAGAGGATATTACTGACATAGTTAACTTCCATCAAGAGTTAATGTCTTGATTCTTCACAATTCTCGCCAATTTTATTTGATAAGTTTAAGATAGAGTCAAATAAACTATTATTTTGATTCTTAATTCCTTGATTTAAAACAAAGGAACGACTTATGAACACTACGGTTAAATATGACATCGAAGTTATCAAGGAAGAAGCACTTCAACTTGTTAAAAAGAGATTTGTTAACCGTCAACAGCCAATTTATACCCTTTGTAAATATATTCCTCATCGTGACTGGGTTAATTTTGAACTTGAGTTAGAAAAGAATGAATTTCTCCTCAGAGATAGAATTATCGACCTACTCAATCACGAATCTTGGGAAGATGATGCAGGCTGCATCTAAAAGCAGTGCCCCATTAGCAGCATCCGAATAAAATCAAAATTAAAAATTCATTTTTCAGCGTTAAAAACCCTCGAATCAATTCGGGGGTTATAAATAAGAGATTGTTGAAGACTTGTTATGCTAAATTCACAGTCTTTAAGAGGGAACAGGGGAAAGAGGCAATATTAAGAAATCATCTGAGAAATAAGCTTGATTTCCCATGTATAGCAAGCTTTTTGAGATTTTCTCAGATAAATTTAGCATACTAGGTACTAAAGAACCAAATTAACTTCAGTAACTTGATATTAAACAGACAAATCTTGTAGCCCTATCCATTCGTTGATAGGTTGCCATTGGCTTGCGTAAACAGTAGTATTTCTACGTTTTACTTTTTGAGTTTTTCTAGGTAGTTTTCCCATCACAGACTCGGTGAATGAACTGGATTTATTCAAATTATAAACAGGCATTTCTTGCCAGCAGTGGCGACAAAACCAGTAACTATCTGCACTACGTATATGTTCTAAAAGTAAACTTGAACAGCAAGGACAGTAATTCATATTTTCTCAAATCCTATTAATGAAAGTGTTATTGCAAATTAGGATGCCAGTTGACAAGCCTGTAGTTATTTAAAATCATTTGTCTATATTTTGACTATAGTGTAAGAAAATGAGGAACTTGTGAAGGAATTTAAGATACTTAACAATCCCTAAGTATTTATACACAATTTTTAAGTAATAACTTTAGGCGATTTAGAAAAAAAATGCTTAAACTATCTTCAGATAAATTCGTATAACTATAAATCTGAAAATTAAGAGCAGCCTAACTGATAGCGTACTACCAGTTATGAATTGAATAAACATGTCAAATCCTTTTCTCTTCTAGCTTTTATCTCCTACCTTGTTGATTGAAAGTCTTGCTGGATCTTTATCAAGAAAGCCGAAAGCACAAACTTTCTGGCGACCTTTGGGAGTCAGGTTTTTATATTCGCACTCATCAATTAATTTTAAAGATTTCACACTCACAAGACTACCAAGACCATCACTTAGGGTAATCTCTTGAGATATCCGATCTGCTATCTCTAATTTGACAATAGAATGGGTTGAGAAACTCTAAAATTCTATCTACCTCCTGGTTTAGTTACTAACTTGCATTGTGTCTCTTGTATTAGGTTTTCTAATCTTTACAGGGTAGATAGTTGATTGATAATTGATTGATTATCAATTACAGCAAAATAATTCCTGATTTTTAACAATTTACTTACTTTAGTTTCTACAAGTTTGTACTGATATCAAAGAGATCATTAGAATTGACAAATTAACTATGCGATTCAACGATCGTCTGATTAACATACCTAGATTAAATAATGTTATTAATCGTTCTCCCCTAACGATTAGTTTTGATAGTTTTGTAGTGGAAGCTATTGTTCTGATGAGTCAGGAAAGATGTAGTAATTATGCACCTATTAGTTTAAATTCCTCATTAGATTTAAGCTTTGCCAATCAATCACTAAATGGTTGCGTCTTGGTTTTGGATGGAGAAAACTTATTAGGTATTTTTACAGGAAAAGATGTAATTAGACTTATAGCTTTGGGAATAGACTTAGCCACGGTGACAATAGCTGAAGTGATGACGCAGCCAGTAGTTACCCTTAGACAATCAGATTCTAATGATATTTTCACTGCTTTATCATTATTGCGTCAGCACCAGACTGACTATTTACCTGTTTTGGACGATCGCGGGCAATTGCTAGGAATCATCACCCAGACTAGTTTACTACAAGCCTTTGACCTGGTAAAAATGGTTGGGGTGGTTGAAGGCTTGCAGCAATATTTACAAAAACCCACAGATGACTTCAGGCAGGTTAATCTGCCAATTGAGATAGAGCAGGTGTGCCGCCAAACTCAAAATCACTTAAAAGTATGGGTTGAGGCCAAATCAGCTGAAATCATCCAAGTTAATCAGGAACTTCAGCTAGCCCTCGAAGAACTCCAAGCGGAACGGACAGAAGGACTTGTTACGTCCAACGTTCTGCTGCAACACGAAATTAGCGATCGCCAACGTGCAGAAGTTGCATTACAGCAGAGCGAAAACCTCTATCGCCAACTAGTGGAAAGCCAAACTGACATAATTATCCGCATTGATTTACAAGGGCAGATTACCTTTGCCAATATGGCTGCCTGTCAAACCTTTGGCTGGAAACAAGATGAGTTTCATGGTCAGTCATTTTTCCAGTTTTTTCATCTAGATGACTTACCTAAAGTGATGGAAAGTATAACAGTTTTAGAATCTTCGTTCCATCCATTGACTAATTGTGAGCGACGGTTATTCACAGTCAATGGTATTCGTTGGTTTGAATGGAATGCGATCGCAATTCATGATGACAAAGGAGAGGTTGTTGAAATACAAGGGGTAGCCAGAGATATTACCGAACAGCGAGCTGCGTTACAGGAACGCCAACTTGCCGAAGCAGCACTACGCCAAAGCGAGGAGAAATTTCGCACTTTTGCCGAACACACCCAAGCACTGATCTGGATTCATAGCGCAGATACATTCCAACCTTTGTACATTAGTCCCGCTTATGAGAAGATTTGGGGTCGATCTTCTCAGAGTCTGTTTGAGGAGCCAAAATCTTGGGTAAACAACATTCATCCAGACGATCGCGATCGCGCCACCCAATTAATCGAGCAACTGCTGAGTACTAATCAATCTATTTCAACAGAATATCGGATTTTACGACCTGATGGCTCGGTGCGCTGGATTTGGAATCAGGGCTTTGCTGTCTATGATGACCAAGGAAAAGTTAACTATTATGGTGGCATTGCTGAAGATATCACCGAGCGCAAACTGGCCGAAGAGTCACTGCAAGAAAGTGAAGCACGATTGAGTTTAGCTACCGAAGCAGTCCAAATTGGTATATGGGATCGAAACCTAATCGCCAATACTGGGATTTGGTCTGCCAATATGGGGCCACTTTATGGTCTACCGAGCAACACCTTGTGTCCAAGCGTTGAAGGCTATCTCAATTTAATCCATCCAGAAGACCGCGAATTGGTAGCTGCAAATATGGCTTGGATGATTGAGACAGGACAGGGATCTATAGAGTATCGGATTATCTGGCCTGACGGCAGCCTACACTGGTTACACTGCAAAGGTCGGGCTTACTATAACGAAATTGGTCAGCCAATTCGGGCGATCGGCACAAGTAGGGATGTAACTGAGAGCAAGCTGGCAGAACAAAAAATTTCCGAACAAGCTGCTCTACTTGATATCGCCACAGATGCCATATTAGTTAGAGATTTCCAGTCTCAAATATTAGTTTGGAATAAAGGTGCAGAGCGGATGTACGGTTGGCTCTCTACAGAAGTTATAGGAAAAAACCTCCAGGAGATTTTGTACCCAACCAAAATTCAGCACCAACTGGAAGTACCTCTAAAAAGCGTAATTGAGAGTGGCTCGTGGCAAGGTGAGTTATCTAAGGTGACAAAATCCGGTAAGACAATTATTGTAGAAAGCCGATGGACATTGATGCGCGATCCTGAAGGAAAACCTAAATCTATCCTGACTGTTGACACTGATATTACTGAAAAGAAACAACTTGAAGAACAGTTTTTTCGCACCCAGCGATTGGAAAGCATTGGTACCCTTGCAGGTGGTATTGCCCACGACTTAAACAATATATTGACACCAATTTTGGCAACAGCTCAATTGCTACAGGGGAAATTTTTCCAAGACGAGGAGCGTTCTGGGCAACTGCTGACACTTGTAGAAAGCAACGCCCAACGGGGAGCAGCTTTAGTGAAGCAAGTTTTGTCATTTGCGCGAGGATTTAAAGGAGAGCGGACAATTATCCAAATCAAGTACCTGATTTCAGAAATTATCCAAATTATTAAACAGACATTTCCCAAATCTATTGAATTTTCCACGGTTATCCCAGAAGATATTTGTGCTGTCACCGTAGATACCACACAACTGCATCAAGTGTTGATGAATTTGGTAGTAAATGCCCGCGATGCTTTACCAGATGGGGGCAATATCAAAATTTCTGCGGAAAATAAGTTTATTGATGAAGCTTATACGAGAATGAATATCGATGCCAAGATTGGGCATTATATTGTAATTACCGTTGCCGATAACGGAGTTGGGATACCGCCAGAAATATTAGATAGAATTTTTGAGCCATTTTTCACGACAAAAGAGATCAATGCAGGTACGGGACTTGGCCTTTCAACAGTGCTGGGCATCATTAGAAGCCACGACGGTTTTATCAAAGTATCTAGTAATGTTGGTAGAGGTAGCAAATTTGACCTGTTTTTACCAGCAGTGCAAGCAACCCAAGCCTTCGAGATCGAAGATATGGAACTGCCCCCAGGAGAGGGAGAATTGATTTTAGTTGTAGATGATGAGGCTCAAATTCGGGAGGTTGCCACCATCATTCTAGAAAACTATAACTATAAGATACTAGCTGCCAGTAATGGCATAGAAGCGATCGCACTTTATGCCCAACACAAGCATCAAATCAATGCCGTATTGATGGATATAATGATGCCGGAAATGGATGGAATTACTGCTATTCGCACCTTGCAAAAAATGAACAAGCAGGTTCAAATCATTGCCTGTACGGGGTTGAACTTAGTAGATGTATCTGCTCAAGCTGCTGATGCTAATGTGCAAGCAGTATTATCAAAACCCTATACGGCCAGAGAACTATTGAAAAGTTTACACCACCTATTGCGGGAACCCCGTGGAATCTAACTGCGTGACATTTGGGTAATAATACTAATACTATCCCAATGAATAGAGAACAGAGTTAGCCTGTACCCGGATTTCTCACCACATCTCAAAGCTTGTGCAGGGGAGCAGGGGAGCAGGGGAGCAGGGGAGCAGGGGAGCAGGGG
>NZ_NOLK01000245.1:0-7169 GCF_002245985.1 Nostoc sp. 'Peltigera membranacea cyanobiont' 232 | reverse complement strand
TTATTTGATTTTAATAACAGCATTTATTTAGCTACAAAACATACTAATTTACACTGTTTAACTTCAAAGCAGACGACAAGTGTATAGATTCTTCATGCATAGATGAGGGGGAGAAAAGGGGTTGCCCAGGGCAACCCCTTTTCTCCCCCCTTAAAATGATTATCATTCTTGATAAAACCTGTCTCTTGTTTTTCTTGGAATAATTTATTCTTTGGAAGTCCCTGATTGGTGAGCATGATGCCGTGATGCCGTGGTAACACTAACAGATGTTTTACCTGCTTTTATGGCTGTCTACGGCATACGGCAACAATCACGGCAATCCATGCCATGTATAGGTCGTAGCCTACGGCAGCTTCACGGCAAGACGGACAGTCACGGCACAGACACCAATAATAAATTCCCCAATAAAGAACCATTTATTATTAGAGAATTAATAAAATTATGCTGAGAATAGTAATTGTTGAACCAGGAACATTCACGCTCTTAGGCATCAAAGGCGCTATTTCACAATCTCCTGATATAGAAGTAAGCTTTTTAATGGGTCAACGGGTGGCTCGTGCTACCCATTTACTTATCAGAATCTAGGAATCGAGAATCTCAGTTTCCATAACCTATTTTTTAATTCCAACCCCATTACACCACTCTCAACATTCCCAGTTTACTTATCCGAACTCAGCTAATAAGAAACCACCTTCTGATAAGTAATCTACTGATCGCACTTTTCTTCGGCTGCACAACCACGAATAGCTGCAACCCTTGCACAATAGGGTTATTGGACTGCTTTATTCCTCAAAAGAACAAACGCGATCGCGCTTTTGTTGATCTACACAACCGGAAACGCCTGCAACCCTTATGTAGTAGGGTTATTGGACTGGTTTAGCCCTGATTAGTGGTTGTTTTGCTTTTGTGCGGATTTTCAACAATGACTGATACCCGTGAAGCTTTATCCAGCATGGGTTAAGCCTGCATTAGATATAGTAATTTACCTATAAAAAAATACAAAAACAACTGCACAAGGATGAATATGGGTTGAGCCAGGAGCAAATTATTTTTTATTTAAGTTATTCTTTATTAAATGAAATATTATTAAACTCTATATATGCAACAAATTTAACACCAGTTTCTTTCAAAATTTGCCACTTATAATCCTCTATTGATTGTGCATTTGTGGGTATACGAACTGTTTTAAAATCTTTAGATTCTAAAGAAATAATTTCATCTTGAATTTGAATTTCTTTCTTTTTATCTTTATTTTCAAAGAGTATATGGTTCAGAATATCTTCTAAATTTAAGAAATTATTGGTTGATTGTTCAATACAAGAGTTCAATCTTTCATTATTCCAAAGTATAGGCTTTCTACCTTGATAATCTGACCCATCTTTAATATATCTGTTGCTATATTCATAAGCATCTTTATGCCATACGCAAGTTGAGCCATATTTATCAAAATTTTTAATTGATGTACCAGGGCGTTGGTTATTTATAAATAATTCCCATATAAAAGCCGTATCTGTCCAGTTATCTTGCCTTGTTAATTGATCATGAAAATGAGATATATTTCTGTTTGCATCTTGAGGTTTATCCCAGTATCCTTTAGAGCTTGGAATAACAGACTTGGCTTCAAACATACAAACTTTTGCTTTATTACCTGCACGAAATATTAGAAGTGCATCACAGCCGCATTTAATTTCTAGGCTTCTATCTAAAACTTTTGATTCTACAGTGGAATTATCTGTTTCTTCTGTTTGAATATTGCTAAAGGTATAAAAATTTTTTGCAAGCTTACTGCTACGCAAAAACAACCTTATATAGCTCATTAGTGTAGAAATATAATCTGGTTCACTGACAACGTACCTATCATGAAAATCTTGTCTTACATATTGGTCTAAAATGTAAACTCCATTAGCAAAATCAGAGGTGTAGGGGCGTACAGAAAAATTTAAAGTATTGAACATAGCTTAAACTATTTGACTATGACAACTGCTTTCTTAAAACTTACTAACTGCGACCCGTAGGGCGATCGGATGCATCCGGGTTTGGGTCAAGATGAGTTTGTTCAATTGGATCGGGTTGGCTTTCTTGAAGAGTTTCTACATCTAGTTCTTTTGTAGACGTTGATATTGTTTCATCCTGAGTCGCTTCAACGAGGTCAGATTCAGGAGTTTGTGTCGGGAGCCATTTTTTTTCTATTGGTTCACCTTGAATTGCTCTAGACCTTAAACGATACCCGATTGTTGCTTCTATAATTTTCTCGCGCAATGTCGGTATTGAATCTCTCCTGCTATTTGGGATGTCAATATGAATGGCTAAACTTTGCAAATCTTTTCTGGCGGAACAAAAATCAGTTAGAATCCGAAGTCCTTCCTCACGAGTGTCTAAGCTCCGTAGTGTTTCAGCTACTTGTTCTGGTGACAGCTTCGCTATATCTACGCTTTGTTCTATTTTTAACTGTTCACTTTTTAACTGTTCACTTTTTAACTGTTCACTTTTTAATTCCAATCCTTCGGTTGAAGATATCTCTGTTTCAATTGAAGATGCCTCTAGTTCATCTACAGAATTGGTATCTTTTTCAGTTGAGCTTACCTCTTTTGATATGGTGGTTTTAATCTGAGTATTTAATTGCTTACTATATTTAGGATGCAGAGCTAGTTTTACAGTTACCGAACCTTCTATAATGTCATTTACCTCTTGTTCGGTTAATGATTGAACCTCTTTTAATAGCAAAAATATAAAATTTACTATTTTTTGAAAAGACTGGTATTTGTTCATGATAAACTCACAAGTTAACTTTATTTATAAATTCACTAGTAAATTCCTGAATACCATGTATTACTTCTCTCTCTGTATCACTTGAGCCTCTTTTTAAAACTACAGGATAACTGGCTTCAGGGGCATTACCAAAAATAGTTTTATTCTCTTTAATATATGGTGTAAAAGTAGCAATCCCTAATTCTTTAGTTTGATTAATATATTGCCTTTGGGCAGCAATTGGCTCTCCTCCATGAGTTTGAACCATAGTAAAAAGAACGCCTAAGATTTGAGGGTTAATTCCTTTATGAACAATACCATCATCTAACTTGATAAAGTCGTTGAAGTCTTTCACAAGCTGTTTTACATGGCGCAAGAGATAGTCTATACCAATTGTAGATAGATAATCTGGTTTAGCAGGTATCAGAATATAATCACTTGCAACAATTGAGTTTTTTGTAACAATATTAAAGTTCGGAGGACAGTCTATAAGAACAATATCATATAATTTATTTGATTCTAATTCTTTTAATCCTTTTGCTAACCATTGATGGTTTTTCAAAAAATTCTTTTTAATAAGTAAAATAGTGCTTCCTCCTAGTTTAGAAGCAAGCTCTACATCTACATTTATAAGTCCAAGGTCTGATGATATTAGCGAAAGTCTACCTTTGCTTTCTAATAATTTGTTCACAGTTTCAGGGTCAAAGGTCAAGTCCTTTAAAGGTGTCAGAGGATTTTCATCTATAATGTTATCAAACCACTTTTTTAATGTTTTGGAGTTAGGAAAGCTTTTGTTCCAAATATCAGGTTTAATAAATGAAAAGGTTAAATTAGTTTGAGGATCTACATCTATTAGTAAGACATTATATCCCCGAAAAGCAAGTTCCCCTGCTAGGTTTGCTGTTACGGTGGTTTTTCCAACGCCACCTTTATAATTCATTACTGATACAACTTTCACTCTACTTTTCCTTATTTGAATTTTCTATTTCTTTTAACAACATCACTGCTAAATCCATCGAACTACTTTATTAAGAAGCGCATCGCACCCTAGTAGTTGATTTCTCCTACGGCGCTACTTACTTGATATTTGCAGTATGCCCACTATGAGATAAAAAACTAACAAATTTATTACAGCACCATCGAAGTTGACTTTGAGAACCCTTTTACCACTTGGTGATGAGTAAGGCGATCGCTAATCTTGGGCTAGTTCGGCTCGAAATCATTTGACCTGTGTAGTACGCTCTTAACCATTGCTGTGCGTTTGTTTCGCTTTCATGTCGTCATAGATATATTTCCCGACATCCACGCCCAAACTATTAAGGGTTTTAACAATATATTGACATTTATAGGTAAAGTACTATACCTTTTTTTCAGATGTGTTGATTACTCATCGACACCACTCGCCCGAACCTTAAAAACCCTATAACTTCCTTGACTGGTGTCGATTGCTTGCACAGCAACGTTTCCAAGCTGTGAATGACACTAATTATTGATAATTTATCTGGAGTTATTGACACTAGAAAAAGTGGTGTCGATTGGGGTATCTCAAACCCTTTACCTGTAAGGCTTCCAAAAGTGAACTCTTTACAAAGTCATCGCCCCGAAAGGGGATGGAAACATTCGAGTGATACCTGCCGAAATATTTCGGCAAGACACTTTACAAAGTCATCGCCCCGAAAGGGGATGGAAACCCCTTGCTAGACTCTTTGATGATCAAGCCCGCCATCGCTTTACAAAGTCATCGCCCCGAAAGGGGATGGAAACTTCTTTCATTGTTTTGCTTAAATGAATTTGTAGTGGCTTTACAAAGTCATCGCCCCGAAAGGGGATGGAAACTGTAAACCAATCACATCAAACTCTGGATTAGCAGACAACCTTTACAAAGTCATCGCCCCGAAAGGGGATGGAAACTTCAGAGTACTATCCTCAAAATATACTGGCTGAACAGACTTTACAAAGTCATCGCCCCGAAAGGGGATGGAAACTTCATTAGCGTCACAGTGATGAAGGGTGTGCCGTCATTTTTCCGATCACATTGCCCCGCAAGGGGATGGAAACGTGAAATCCATCACGACAATAGACCCTATTTGCCGTCTTTCTGATCACATTGCCCCGCAAGGGGATGGAAACCGATCTGGAAAGGGTTTGCTGATCAATCGGAATTCAGGACTTTACAAACTCATTGCCCCGCAAGGGGATGGAAACTCTTTCCGTACTAATTTGATAAAGCTGTCCCAATACGCTTTACAAACTCATTGCCCCGCAAGGGGATGGAAACAATTTGTTCTCTAGCCAATTTAGAGACAAAATCCTTTACAAACTCATTGCCCCGCAAGGGGATGGAAACTTTTTATCTAAAAGACCGAGCGTTAGCTCGTCTAGCAACCTTTACAAACTCATTGCCCCGCAAGGGGATGGAAACTACACTGAGGCTCTTTTTTCCTAACCGCCCTTACTTTCCGATCACATCGCCCCGCAAGGGGATGGAAACGTCAACGCCGCTAGGCACGTTCCTAGACTGCCCCACTTTCCGATCACATTGCCCCGCAAGGGGATGGAAACAAAAATGCTCCTTTACCCTTGACGACCATTACGTAACTTTCCGACCACATTGCCCCGCAAGGGGATGGAAACCCGATTCCAAAACACGTCGTGTAGGTTATGTAGGCTTTCCGATCACATTGCCCCGCAAGGGGATGGAAACCCGATTCCAAAACACGTCGTGTAGGTTATGTAGGCTTTCCGATCACATTGCCCCGCAAGGGGATGGAAACCCGATTCCAAAACACGTCGTGTAGGTTACGTAGGCTTTCCGATCACATTGCCCCGCAAGGGGATGGAAACCCGATTCCAAAACACGTCGTGTAGGTTACGTAGGCTTTCCGATCACATTGCCCCGCAAGGGGATGGAAACCGTTTTGTAACGTCCTCCAGAAGATTAGCCAATTTTCTTTCCGATCACATTGCCCCGCAAGGGGATGGAAACGTGATACGGTCTACGAGCGTGGTCAGGAAATCCACGTAATATTTTCTAAACCTCTTCCCCGAAAGGGGATGAAAACTTGTCTACCGCAGTCTGAACGTCAGGGGGAACTGTCCCAGTTTCCAAGACTTATTACCTCGCAAGGGGATAAAACAAAACCCTGCTAGAATCCGCCTTAAGCATGGCTTGCAATCAGACTTTTTTTGCAACAGTGCGCGGATATGTAGGTGTACAAAAATAACAATCAGCAAAAATCGCTGTATTCCTCTATGTGTAAGCATTTGAGCGCGAACGCATTTCTCAACCATCCGCGCACCTTATAGACACTGGCTTTCAGCGATTTGCATCTAGTCAATTTCCAAACAGTTGTGTTATGATTCTTGCATTCGCGCTATTGAACCTTGAAAACCAAATACAGCAAAGCTTTCAGATGCAGTCCATTGCAATCAACCTAAATCCCTATTAGGGATTGAAACTAAAAGTTGTATCCGGCTATTTTAAAATAAATGGATTGCAATCAACCTAAATCCCTATTAGGGATTGAAACAATAATCTTCTTTTCTTTAGCAGTAAACAGGAATCCGCATTGCAATCAACCTAAATCCCTATTAGGGATTGAAACTACTAAAAACCTAAATAAATACCACTAATTATCCATTGCAATCAACCTAAATCCCTATTAGGGATTGAAACTCTATAAATCTAAAGGTAGTCCAGCTACACTTAGAATTGCAATCAAACTAAATCCCTATTAGGGATAATGTGCGTCAATTTCAAGCTTTTGGTTAGTGTTTAGCTTTACACCACTTCTAGCCACAGGCGAGAGCATAGACAACGCCGCCGCCGCTCCCAACACCTGCTCGTCAGTCACTTCCAGATATCTCTGCAACTGCTCCAAATTCCGATGCCCTGATATCTCCTGAATAACTCTTAGTGGAATGCCTGCGTTACTCATCGCAGATAATGCGCTACGCCGAAAACTATGCGTCGATACGCCAATTATCCCAACTTGTTTGCAAGCTCCTCTCAAAATCCTAGAGGCTGAGTCTTCGCTGATGTGTCCATCACTGCGACCGGGGAACAAATAAATCTGGCGTTGCATAAATGCGGGATGAATCAGTTAATTAGGGGTACAGCCGGGATACGTGCAAAATGGGACACGATGCAAAGTTTTGTTAACATTCTTGCAATCATGCAGACTTTATGGTTCTAATTTCACCAAAACTCACTCGCTTGATGCAGAGTATATGACATACTCTGTATTTAATTAACTATTTAAATTATTTACTGTTTTAATAAAGCTTTTGTAAAACCTGTATTTTATATATCATTTATCAAATTGTCTAAAGCCATTTTCGCTACTGACTCTGCTCTAGAACTAGTTACTTTCTGATAGCGTAAAGTCGTTTGGATATTCTGGTGTCCCATCAATGCCCGT
>NZ_NOLK01000244.1:0-7292 GCF_002245985.1 Nostoc sp. 'Peltigera membranacea cyanobiont' 232 | reverse complement strand
TAGCGCTCTTTTATTACTCCGAAAAAATAAAATATTGGTAGGTTGGGTTGAACGAAGTGAAACCCAACAAAACCAGAGATTGTTGGTGTTGGGTTTCGTTCCTCAACCCAACCTACGCCTAAATTCATCAAAGTCCTTAAAAATAAGGGTGGATGATTTTTATCCGACGAGAGTCATAAAAGAGCGTTAGTGCCACTGCTGGAATCCGCCCTCCTCGATCTATTGGTAGCGCCCTCACTTGACGAATTAGTGCGTAGCCATCTTCTTGTGGCATACCAATATCGCTCACCAGTATATGGGGGCGATATTGTTCCAAAGCAAACAGTGCATCACTTGCAGATGCAGCTGCTATGACTTGGGCCCCATACTGTCCTAGAATTGTGGTGAGTAAATGACGCGCGTCTGCCTCATCATCGACGATCAGCACTCGCAAGTCATCTAGCCTCGGCAGATAATTGTTAGCCTTTTGGACATCAACCAGAGATGAAAGCTCTACGGTATTAGCCTCTACATAAATGGCTCTCATGGGTAGATTGACAATGAATGTCGCTCCCTGTCCCACACCTGGACTTTCCACAGAGACTGTGCCACCGTGTAATTCTACCAAGTGGCGGACGATCGCTAACCCTAATCCTAGTCCACCATGCGATCGCGTAATCGAACTATCAGCTTGACGGAAGCGTTCAAATACATGGGGTAGGAATTCGCCAGCAATTCCCACTCCCGTATCACTTACCCGAATTTGCACGGATGATTCAATTCGCTGCAATTGCACATCAACTCTTCCCCCTTTGGATGTAAACTTGACGGCGTTGGAGAGCAAATTCCACACAACCTGTTGCAAGCGGTTGGTATCACCCACAACTACCCCTACTTCAGGATCGAATTTACACTGAATGCTAATCTCTTTGGCTTCGGCTGCTGGGCGCACAGTATCAATTGCTGCCTCTACAAGTGTTACAAGTTTTACCCGATGCGTCTTTAGATGGAGTGTACCCCTAATAATCCGCGACACATCTAAGACATCTTCGATTAGTTGCGTTAGGGATCTAGTGTTCCGCTCAATTGTCTCTAGCGCCCGCGCAGTGGTAGCCTCATCAAACTTGCGACTTCTAAGTAGCTGCGTCCAACCTAGTATAGCGTTTAAGGGTGTGCGGAGTTCGTGGGAGAGTGTGGCGAGAAACTCATCCTTCATCCGGTTTGCAGCTTCTGCATCGGCGCGTGCTGCTTGTTCGCGCTCAAGCAGTTGTTCGCGTTCTTGCTCTGCTTGCTTGCGATCGGTAATATCGAGCATAAATCCATGTAGTAGCTGCGGCCCATTCTCATCCCGCACGACATTCACAATGTCATACAACCAGACAATTCTGCCATCAGCAGCCAACATTCTGTATTCAAATTCGTAATTATTCAGTATTAGAGAAGATTCTTGGCAATACTGGATAGCCCACTCCCGATCTTCTGGATGCATGTGTTTTTCCCAGAAATTATCGATGTACCAGTCTGATAATGGATAGCCAAGAATCTCAACAGTTTGCGGCCCGATATAAGTAAAATTTCCAGTAGTGGCATTTACCTCCCAAGGAATCATGCGAACTTTTTCGGTTAGTGCTTTTAACCGTTTCTCGCTCTGTTTGAGGGCTGCTTCTGCTAACTTGTGAACGGTAATATCTGTAATCAGAGCAACAAATCCTTCAACTTTTCCTTGCTGACTGAACTGAGGAACATAAGTTACATTTACGTAATGGTTTGTACCATCTTTATGAGGTAATTGGGTGTCATAAGTTACTTCCTTTCCAGAAAGTACCGCTTCTACATAAGGAAGAATTGACTGATAAACCGACTCGCCGAGAATTTCTCTAATGTGTTTACCATAAATTTCGGAAGCAGGAAGTCCAAACCAGTCTTCATACCCCTTGTTATTAAAGCGATAACGCTGCTGGATATCAACATAGGAAATCTGGACGGGCAGAGCATTTGTAATTAGGCGCAGTTCCTCTTCTCGTTGGTGCAGTGCTATTTCCGCTTGTTTGCGTTCGCTTAAATCAAGTACAAAAGAGATAATATCGTTAGGATTGTTTTCTAACAAAGCAGAACCTAACAGGATAGGAACGCGGCTTTGATCTTTGCGGATGTATTCATTCTCAAAAGGTTGACACACACCTTGGGTTTTGAGTTCTGCGATCGCACTGTTGTTAGCTTCAATATATTCTGGTGCTACGATGTCCCGCCATCGGACTCGCCCAGCAAGTAAATCCTCCTGCGAATAATCTACCATTTCTAAAAAAGCATCATTAGCTTCTGCGATCGCCCCGTCCATATTGGCTACAATTACCCCAATAATGTTGGACTCTACCAACCTTCTAAATTTTGCCTCACTCGCTTGTAACTTCTGCAAACTCATCTGAAGATGTTGTTTGGCAGTGCGTAACTCTGAGTTCAGCAAGCTAATGAATGTTGTCACCAGGACAAACAAGCCTAACCGTCTGATGCTGTCTAGACTCGCAACCGAGAGCGAAAATACTGGCTCTAAGAAAAAATAGCTGACGGCGAAAGTAGACAAAGCAGTAGCCAGCAACCCTGCTTCTATGCCGCCATACCAGGCACTAACTGCCACAGCAGCAAAAAATAGCAGGAAAATAGTTGGTTTCAGTAGTGGCTGTAGCAATAGTGTTAGTAGCAATGCGCTACCAACAACCAATAGTGCCAGAGTACAAGACACGAGAAGGGAACGTATTCCTTTCAATATGGCTTCTCCTTTTATGCAGCTAGCTAAAGGATTATTCCCAAAATTAGCTAGAGAATGCGACTCCGATAGCGAAGCGGTAGCGAGTCATCGAGCGTCATAGCCCGTCGGAGACATCGCTTAACATTTATTATGCATCGGAAAAATACACATCAAAGCAGTTCCTTGCTGCGAATCTATCTAAAGTAATAAAACTTAGTTTTAGCAAAGGTTAAATAGCTGAAATTTATCGCTCTAATTACATACTTTCTATTTTTTGCTATCCGCCAAACAGCATAGTTGTATTAAGCTTTTAACTTAATTTCTTTTAGGATATAAGTCATCATTTCTCCTTTGCCTTTGACCTGAATTAAACCTCGTTTCTCCAATAGGTATCGATCCTTTAAAAGCTGATAAGTTGCTTCACAAACTTGAATACTACCTGCTATCCCATGTGATTCCATTCTACTAGCAGTATTTACTGTATCTCCCCAGAGGTCGTAGGCAAACTTTTTCAGTCCAATCACCCCCGCCACAACTGGGCCTGTACTAATGCCAATACGGATGCTAAATAATTGATTGTTTTCTGCATTTAAGGTAGCTATAGCAATTTGCATATCTAACGCCATATTAGCTATTGTTGGAGCATGGTCATTAGACTGATTTGGCAATCCGGCGACAGCCATATATGCGTCGCCAATGGTCTTGATTTTCTCTACCCCATGACGTTCTGCTAATTGGTCGAACAAACAGAATATTGTATTTAATAACTCGACTAATTCCGCAGGAGATGTCCGAGTTGAAAGCTCTGTAAAACCGACAATATCGGCAAATAGTACCGTAACTTCTAGAAAACTGTCAGCAATAGTTGTAGGCTGTTGTTTTAATTGTTCTGCAATCATCTCTGGCAGAATATTTAGTAGCAGCCTTTCTGATTTTTGCTGCGCCAGTTCCATTGCTTTACGGGCGTAAAATTCTTTTTTTCGCAAGCGTTCGTATAAATAGACAGAAAATACACAAATTACGCAAGTCCAAAAGAAGTATAATCCTTGTTCAGCATAAAAAGCTGATGGATTCTTCAATGTGGGATTATATAAGAGATATAAGGTTAAATAGCAAATTATTGTTCCGAGTTGAGATATTAAATGCATCCACCATTGGACTGGTATGATTGTAGCCTGAGTGAGAAACATCAGAGTCCAAATATTGTTTCTAGGTTCCAGACTATTAAACAGCAAAGCTATATCAATTTGGACAACACAAGTTACAGCCCAGCATAAACTCAAAAAAATTAAGTCAGGATGGCGGCGGCCGATAGGAGTTTTACATAAACCCCAACAAAGAAGAATGAATAATTCTACTACAATCCCAATTTTAAAGGCGTATATCTTGGCTTCTAGATGTGAATTTGCCCAGAGAAAAAAAGCGATTAAAGTCAAGCCAGCTACCAGCAGAATCTGCGCCTGCAATTGCAGCCGTTTTATCAGAAAGCTCTGTCGCTGTTCTTTATAAGATTTGGCAAGGCTATTGTTTGTTTGTGGATCGGACATTCCATGACTGATGAGCGCATCTAGTTGGTTTTTGTCTAAGTTACTTGAATGAATCATGCACTTTTTACGTTATTAGTAATCAAGGGACTGGGGACTAGGGACTGAGGACTAGGTACTAAGTACTGAAGACTAACTAGAGGGGTTCCCAATCCCCAATCCCTAATCCCCAATTTCCAATCCCCAATCCCCAATCCCCATAAATGGCTCGTACCCCTACACTAAATTTTGATCGTGGCACATTAATTTTGCATCCACCACCACGCGGCAAAGGTTGGATGGATTATGCTACGTGGGATGATAGAGTTGAAAAATTCCGCATTCCAGCAATTCGATACCGATCGCTAGTGGAAGCACTACAAGCGGAAGATGTAAATTTTATCGATGAGGCCAAGCAATTTTATCCTGTAGATTTGGTTCCCACTCTAGAAATGGAACCCTATCCCCACCAGACTGAGGCACTAGCAGCTTGGAAACTGGCGGGTAGGCAGGGAGTTGTTGTGCTTCCCACGGCGGCGGGAAAGACTTATTTGGCGCAAATGGCGATGCAGTCAACGCCGCGCACGACGCTAATTGTAGTGCCAACTTTGGATTTAATGCATCAGTGGTACGCACATTTGGTGGCGGCTTTCCCCGATGCTGAGGTGGGATTGCTGGGAGGTGGTTCGCGGGATAGAACGGCCATCTTAGTTGCAACTTATGACAGTGCAGCAATTCACGCCGAAACCTTGGGAAATCAATATGCGTTGATTGTTTTTGACGAATGTCACCATTTACCAACAGATTTTAATCGGGTAATTGCTGAATATGCGATCGCACCTTATCGTCTGGGACTATCCGCTACGCCAGAACGCACCGATGGTAAACACGCTGACTTAAATATCCTTATTGGTGAAGAAGTGTATCGCAAACGCGCCGAAGATTTAGCAGGGAAGGCGTTAGCAGAACATGAAATTGTCCAAATTAAGGTTAAGTTATCGCAACTTGAGCGGGAAAGATACAACCAGTTAATTCAAACGCGCAACGACTTTTTAAAGCAATCTAAGATTTCTTTGGGGAGTCTGCAAGGTTGGCAAATGTTCGTGCAAATGAGTGCTAGATCGCAATCTGGAAGGAGAGCGATGTTAGCGCACCGGGAAGCGAAAGATATTGCTCTGGGGACTGATGGAAAGTTGCGAATTTTGATTAATTTATTGGCAGAACATTATCCAGCACGAATTTTGATTTTTACTGCTGATAATGCGACAGTTTACCGGATTTCTCAAGATTTGCTAATCCCGGCAATTACTCATCAAACTCCTGTGAAGGAACGGCATGAGATATTAACCAAGTTTCGAGAGGGGAAATATAATACTTTGGTTGCTTCTCATGTGTTGAATGAAGGGGTTGATGTACCGGCGGCAACTGTTGCGATTATTTTATCGGGAACGGGTTCAGCTAGGGAGTATACTCAGCGATTGGGGAGGATTTTACGGAAGGGGAATATTGAGAATAAGCAGGCGATTTTGTATGAGGTGGTGGCGGAGGATACGAGTGAGGAAGGGACTTCGGCTAGGAGAAGAGGGGAGAGGAAGGTAGGGGGAGCAGGGGGAGAAAAAGAAAGGAAGGGGAAGTTGGAGGTTGTGTATGGGAGTGGGAAGGAAAGGAGTTTGAAGGCTGCGGAACAGTTAGAAATTAATTATTCAACCGGAAGTTCAAAATCTAAAATCCAAAATTCAGATGTTACCGACAGATTTACTGATGCATCGCCAAAACGGGGAGGAGATCATCCCGAAGAGACTGAAGATCGATCGGGTAACTTCGGAGTTGGCGATTGAGTTAATTAATTATTTTCAATCAGCAGTGGGGAAGACTCAAGGTGTGCTTGAGCGACAATTGACTGATTTTGAAGGAGATTCGACAGATTATCGGGTGAAGCGGGGATTAGCTTATATTCTCAAAAGTAGTTTTTGCACTTTTGAGGTGGTTAGTCCTTTGGAACCACAGATGTTAAGAGAACGGGTGTTTTCGTTGGCTGCAAAGTCTGTTTCTAGTCGAGAATCAACACAAGTTACGCTAAATAGAATTGCTGATGAGTTAACTCAAGAACTTGAGCGGGAAGTTTTGCTAGAACAGGTTCGCAATGGACTCTATGCTGATTTATCAGAGAATAAAATTTTGACTGTTTTTGATGCACCAACAGCGCCAGATTTGTTAAATCGATATAACTTATCTCAGGTGCAGGGTGTGTTTTATAAGGCCAGTAAACTGGTGTTAAATGCTCATCGGAATGTTCCGGGTGAATATAAGCTGTTATTTCGCTATTTAAAGTTATTTCAATTGATGGCTTATATTGAGGGCGATGCTGACCACGGGTTTACAATTACGATAGACGGCCCGACGAGTTTGTTTAATCCTAGTACGCGATATGGGTTAGCGATCGCTAAACTTATTCCCGCTTTACTTCACGTTACTAAATGGAGTCTTTCGTCCATTCTCCAAACCCGCGACGCTTATACAAATACCTGGAAAACTGGACGTTTCACCCTCAATTCCGAATGTGGTTTAGTATCCCACTATCCACCAGGCAAGCCCTACGATAGTATGCTAGAAGCATCCTTTGCTGATAAATGGGATGTTTTAAAAAGTGGCTGGGCGTTAGAGCGAGAAGTTGATTTAATCCCAATTCCTGGTAGCGTGATGATTCCTGATTTTCGTTTGGTGCATTCTGATGGACGCACCTTCTTATTAGAAATTGTTGGTTATTGGCGGCCAGAATATTTACAAAAGAAGTTTTCTCAGGTGCGGCGGGCTGGACGAGACGACTTAATTTTGGCGATTTCTGAACGACTTAATTTAGAAAAGGCGGGAGTAAAATTAAATGATGTCCCCGCCAGAATTGTTTGGTTTAAAGATAAGTTATTGCCGAAAGCGGTGTTAGCTGTAATGGATTGATTAAGGATGTAGCCCGGATTTCTCACCACACCTCTCAAAGCCCGTGCTTGTGCAGGGGAGCAGGGGAGCAGGGGAGCAGGGGAGCAGGG
>NZ_NOLK01000243.1:0-7298 GCF_002245985.1 Nostoc sp. 'Peltigera membranacea cyanobiont' 232 | reverse complement strand
AATGAACCACGAGTCCGTAAACGTCGCCCAAAAATTTACCCCTTGATGACGAAACCCCGGCATGAATTACGCAAGCAATTGCAAACTGCTTAAACCGCAAGGGTTTCGGCTTTTCTTAGTGCCATTCGCCCATGCCTTACGTGGTAAAAACCCAGATTCAGCTAGGCGGGAGCTTCAAGATCACATGGTTTATGAGCTTGAAACCAAGCCCAGTGGCAAGATTGACTTGGTAGGCCAGCTGTGGCAAGACTACAAAACCGCAGGTACACGCGATCGCTCTAGTGCTGGGTTAGTTGTGATTGCTGTTTGGGTGTTCGATATTGTCACCACCTTTGCAGCTCGTAACCCATTCGACTACACAGCCCCATTCATGATTTTGGGCTGCACCTTATTCAACATTGGGACAATGATGGCAGGTGAAATTGGGTTTGCCATCTGGCGCTTGACTAAAGATTAAAGTGAGTGCCGCTCAACAACTCTCTACATTGAGCGGCTTCTTAACTCAACGAGGCATTTGTTTTATGCAAAGCAATAATATCCCAAAAATTACAACTAAGGAAACGGAACACTTACGCGAAACATATCCGGCCTTATCCCATTTGGAGGCAGGAAATGTTTCTGAATGGCTGCAAGAGCGCAAGGATCAATTATTTGAAATGGCGCGGCAGTCTGAGAATGAAGCAGACATGACTCGTGTACTTGGTTTGCTGGCATCTGGGATAGGAGCGGTTTGTTATGCGGTGAACCCAATGGCAGTAGTTGGTGGTTTAATTGGTGGTGCTGCATGGCTATGGTTTGTAGTCGAACACTCCAACCGCACTAAAGAAATTGCACCAATACCATTTGTACGAGGCAACTTTATAGACGCGGTTGCCCGTGCTGGTGACTATGATTCTAGGAGCAATTATCAAGCGGATCATCTTGCTAATACCGTTAAATTCCTAGAGCGACACGAGGCTGAAGAGTACGCCTTTCTTCTAGCTGAATTTGAAAATATTGGGCAGTATTTAACGCAAGTTGAACCAGGAAAACGCTTTTATGCTTATCGTTGGATGTTTGGCTGGTTTGGCAAACTTAAGGGCCGTCAGCTACCTACTTATCAAAGTATGGCTCTCCATTTACAGGATGTGACGATTGACAGTCGGGTGAATCGGTCGGAGATAAGCGCCATCGCACAAGCTCAAATCCAGTTACCACCGACCGTAGATATTAAGCAATTTCAATCACCACAGATAGATATTCGCCACAGTCCCCAAGCTTCGGAACTTTCTAGACCTACAGAATTACAGCCATCAGCTAATGGGCTTTCACCAGACACTATAACTCATCTCCCTCTGGCGAATAGAGCCAACGTACTCATCGCGGCTTTAACGAAAAGTGGTTTTCAAGTCGAAGACATGATGAGTTCCCAAGTCATTGCGATCGCTGGCACTCAGCGAGGTGGTAAGGGAACCTTAGCAGCAATCTTGGCAACATTATCTCTAGCTTTAGATTCGGGATTAAATACCCAATACTTTACAGCCGGGGTGGACGTTTACCCCTTTAGTTGTAATCTAATTTCTGCCCTTAAGTACCCGGAAAAAGATGCGGATGGGGCAGATAAACTAGTCGCCCGTGACTTGCTTAAATTTCTTAAAGGGTTAGATGGCTGTGAACCTTACTCACACAAAAACTTACTGTTAGTCATTGATGAGGCGATGCGGTTGCTTTCATTGTTAGAGGAGAGCGATCGCACTTGGGCTATTCAATATCTGCTGAGTCGTTTCGCTAAGTGTGGCGGTACATTAATCATTGTGTTGCACGGCTCCAACTTAACTTCTGTGGTTGGCAAGGCGACAGCAGGATTAGCAGACACCTTTAAGCAATCAGTTAACTTTATTGGCTGTGTAGCTCAATCTGTCAGCGCTGGCGGATTGCGAAAAATTAATGTTGCCAGTGGGGAATATTTTAAGGCTAACCCTAATAACTTTGCTGAACCTGTTAGCGGTGGCAATCTCGGCATGATTCCTGACTGGTTAAAGATAGAGTTACACCCAGGAAATAGTCAGCCAGATCCAGCAAGAACATTACTCAAGTTCTTCCCGGAATTGGTGCAGCATCACCAGCCAGCAGTTATGCCCAGAGGGGAGAAAATTGCACCAGATGACGCAGTTAATCAGCTTGAGTCCATTTTCTCAAAGCCTACCCAAGAGGCTGAAATTGCAGAGCTAGAATTCGTCAGCATTTCTGAGGCGGATTTAGAGCAGATTTTAAACATTGTCACTTCAGCCGTGACAACACCAGTCAGCTTTGCTGCGATTAGAAATAGCCGGAAGTGGGGTGAAGATAAAAAGGCTGTTCGCTATTTAAGGTGTGCCATTGCACAACTTATAGAATCCAAGCAATTGAAGGGTAGTGAGAAGTTAGGGTTTACTGCTTTTTAATATTACTGCAATCTCAAAAACCTTTTAAGAAAGCACTTCGTTCAAAGATATCAAGACATCAAAACCCTGAAATCCTAGTAATGGATTTACATCTATGCACCCAATTGAGTTTAAGAAAAAGTGGCAGTTAACTTACGACGAGCTTGCACTTGTCTTGGGTTATGAAGGTGATTATACTGTCCGTTCTTGGAACATGAATGGAAGGCACAAACGCAACCCTCAAAAAGTTGTCTATGTCGCTTGTCGTCTTCTAGATGAGAAGTGGTCAACTCAAGGTAAACTTGTGGATTCTTATCTTTGATTATTTGTATTTTTGGGGCAAATATCACGTTAAGCCTGTTTGCCCCAATCACTATATATTGCCCTTCATCTTCGATTTCGGTCAGTCCCCAAACGCTTTTCTACCCGTTGTAGCTTGGCATTACTATAATCTGTACGCTGCAAAATTGCTCTCAAATAGATGTCGATATCGTTCGAGATATTTACCGGAATAAATTGATTGAATCCAAGGAAAATCAACAAAGTAAATAATGCAGAAAACAACCCCATCGTCCCATATTTACTTATGGGTTCAGCGCGATAAACCTCTTTCTCTATGGTGATGGGTTCGGGGGGAGGGCTGTTCTTCAACTCCTGAATAACCGTAGTCAAGTTCTTCGTGTGAATCAACAGTGAGTCCCAGTTCTGCTTCAACTGCAATACTTCGCTTTTTAGCCCTTTGAACTCTAAGCTCTCTAATGTCGCTGATGACTTGGGCATATTCTTTAACTGCGTCAGCAAGGGAGTTAATTCTTGTCTCAAATTCTCGTTGCTCTGCTCGTACTCGTTTGATGAGAGATTCTGATTCTTCAATTCGGTCGTCAGCATCTCGATTGTCACCATCGCTTTGCTGAGGAGTTGATTCTGAATTAAATTCGTTTGCGCCCATGCTTGTAACTCTGCCCTATCTCTTTCGCGTTCAGTTTTCTGTGATTGCTTAAAATTTTCAAACTCTCTATATAATCTTCCCAGTGCTATCTTCACCTCACCCAGTTCACTGCTCTCTACTAAATTGGCAGTTTCAGAGTGAGGATTGCTGTGATTGCCGTTGCCATTATTGTTGTTGCTCATTAGTTTTCTTTTGACCCCGACGAGAAGTAGACGCAGTAACTTTTGTCTGTTTTGATGTTGTAGCCTTCTCTAAAGCAGCTGGTATAACTGATGGTTGCTGCAACCCCAGATAAACCTCAGCCTTTTCAAGTTCTGGTTTCGCCTGATCCAAAAACCCACTCACTAGCAGGTAATCCCCAAAAGGAAAACCATTCTCTTCAGTCGCAGCCGAGTAAGGTAGACCTTTCTCTGTCAACGTGTCAAAGGTCGAGTAGTCTAGCTCTGGCATTTCTATTTCTATGCCTTTCAATTCCGAAATAGCTGCCGATGTTTTGCTATTCTCCCAGCGCTGAAAACCTGAACCTTTATCCCAACATAGATTTTTCACAATCACATAATCTGCTTGAGCGCCGCAGAAGTCAGCCATAGTTTTTAAGCTGGTTATCACCGAGTACCCAAGGTTAAGCACAGTCACCAGCGTTACTCGATAACCCAAATCACCTGCAATCTTGAATAGCCCAAACTTACTGATAATCTCCCTAGTTTTATTGCTTGATGCCCCCGGCATATCTACTATTATTGAGTCGGGTGATTCCGCTTTGATTTCCGTAAAGAAGCGTTTCGCCTCTGCCACCTCCAGGAAGTTCAGCAGCCTTACCCCTGAGCCAAAGTTTTGATAGTATTCGTACAGTTCTGGATTCTCTGTATCTGCATCATAAGCTAGATAATTAATGCTTTTATTGTGCATTACATCCAGCAGTAAGCGAGTAAAGGCAGTCTTACCTGTACCACCTTTGCCCCCCAGTATCATCACGATGCGTTTCATATTTCACTCCTATCGGTGATATTAAATTGGGCAGAAGTCTTAGGTGTTGTTTTTTTGCGTTTCGTAGTTTGAGATGGTGATGAGTCGGATGGTTCACTACTATTCTGTGATGAACTATCCGGCTTTACTGGTGGAATGTCATCATTAGTTGAGGTTGATGAATCAGTTAATTCTGGCTCGGAGTCAGAATTAACTGATTCATCAACCGCTTTATCTGATGATTCATTACTCGAACTATTCTCCGTTATTGTTGAAGCTTTTTTATGAAAACTCTTCAGACCACTGGCCGCTAGTTCTACCCCATGACCTTTAAACACATCAGAAACATCGTCATAGGAGTAGCCAGCGTCTAACATATCTTGAATAGGTTTAGCCAAACTGAGAACTAAATCTGACAGGCTGATAGTTTTAGGAGTCGCGGCTTTCTGTTTAAGACTGGTTTGAATATCTTCTATTTTTGATAAAGGGACAGCTTTCGGTTTGCGCGACATATTCAGCATTAGTAATAAATTATTCCATTGTAAAAAAGTCGTGGTCAGAAAAAGTTTAAGTTTCTTGTCGTGATGTGACAAATATCAACAAAAAAGGGTTTGTATCCTCGTGAGGTAGACTAGTCTAAAAAAGCAGTTACCCATGAATCAACATTCTTAGTATCAAAGGCTGTTGGCAGCATTGTTAAACAGACCCTGCCCTCGGTTACACCGAGGTAATTGCAGACAGCCACTCGTGGTTCGCCAAAGTCTCTTACTCCCCCAGCCTCCCGTTGTGCCCCCTGGTTCTGGTTTACCCTAGTCCTGTCGTGGGGGGTGAGGCAAGCAATACATCGTAACGCACTACGTGCTACTTTTACCTTCGGTAAAAGCGGTGTGGTTGCTTGTTGGGGGTGTCCCCCAAACCCCCTGTTATCCGGTCTATTAAAGGGGAAGATAAGCCAACAGGAGGTTCCGGGTTATCCGCCTACCTGCTCGGCGCAAAGCGCCGTAGCAGCTACAGCGAATAACCCGGTGAAAAATAAATATTTAAACAGCTAAACGCTTAACTAGTTATGCAGCCAGACCCACGTACCAATCTCAGTAATCAACTAGCTGACACATTAACCAATCGGTCAGTAGCACCAGATGAAAAGCGAGAAGTAACCATCACGTTTAGGGCTAGCTATGCTGAAAAAGCTAGGCTAGAGCAGCGTTGCAGTGGAGTGGTGCAAAGTGACTATATTAGAGCGAGATTATTTGACTACCCTTTACCACATCCTAAGTTAATCATTCCCGAAGTCAACCGACAGGCTATCTACGAGTTAAAGAAGATTGGTAACAACCTGAATCAGCAGACCAGAGCTATTAACGAAGCTGTAAAAATTGGTAGTCAACCGTTGACGGCGGAGGTGAAAGAATATCTGAGAACTATTGAAGAACTGACAGCCCTTTTAGAACAGATTCGCCAATCACTCACTCAAGCATCGGTAGAGGTTTAGCTAAATGATTACAAAAGTCAAAGCTAATAAATCATTTCGCGGTACTACTAAATATGTGCTTGAGAAAGAGAAAGCTAAAATTATTGGCGGGAATATGTACGGTTCTTCTACCAATGAACTGGTAGAACAGTTTACCTTATCAGCCCATCTTAACTCGCAGCTAAAAGACCCATGCTATCACTTAATGCTTAGTATACCGAAAAATGATAGAACGCTAAATGATGACGAATTAGCTAATCTGTCTCAACGTCACTTGGCATCGGTCATTGTGTTGTCGCGGCTTCAAGGTGATGAATCCCAAGTCAAACAGCCAGATAAAAGGATAGCTGACACCGAACTGAACCAGCTAGTTGATGAATTTATAGAATCAGAACTACCAGCTTATGACTTCTTTATAGCGCGGCACTCTGATAAAGAACACGACCACACTCACATCGTTGCATCTAGAGTCAATAACCTAGACGGGAAATCTATTCGTACTTGGAACAATTACGCCCACTCTGAACATTCAGCCCGACTACTAGAGCGAGAATTTCAGCTAACCCAAATCCCAAGTAGTTGGGAAAGTAAGCAAAAGGCTATGACTCGTAATCAACTTGAACGGGTCGAGCGCGATGGACTTCCAGGCGAAGAAATAATGCGACGGGCGATTGAGCAAGTGGCAGTAAATAAACCCACAATGCCCCAGCTAATTGAGCAGTTATGGAGAGAGTATCAAGTCAAAGCTGTCGTTAGTTATTACGGCCACGGTGGGGTAAGGGGCATCAAGTTTGGCATTGATATCGGCTCAGTTAATGAAGATGATAGCCCCCGTTTGCTCTGGAAACAGGGAGGTAATCTCAATAAATATAAGTGTTCTTTTACAAAGCTTCAAACAGAATTGGGGATAAATTATGACCCAAAACGGGATGATAGCGAAATTAAACGTTTAAATAATTTCTTAGAATCTATAGATAATAGCCAAGAAAATCAACAGCTAATATCAACCATATCACCTAAAAAAGCTCAAAATATACCCGAAATAAAACACCAGACAAACCCAGCTAAATCAGATGTGGAACAACGAGCCAGTTCAGAACTCATAAATACAATTGCTGACTTTATTGAACAGTCAATAGTCGAGTCAGCCTTGGTTGAAGCGTTCCCACAATTAACAGAACAACTGTCTCAGTATCATCAGCAGTTAGCTAATAATAAAACCACATTCGACGAGCTATCATCGGCGATTACTGATGTGGAGCAACGACTTGTATCACAAAAAGCAGTTTTATCAATTGCTAATTTTATTGAGCAGTCAGCAGTTGAGTTAACCTTAAGTCTGGAGTTTAGACTAAAAGCGATATGAGAGAACGCAAACCAAATGGAATTAGAGGTTAAAAATATTATCTTGTCAGCCTTAAAGCATCCGCGACCTTGAACAATTATTGTGTAGTATACTTGCCGAGAGAATAATACAATAATGATAATCATGAAAATGGTGGGAGAGAAA
>NZ_NOLK01000242.1:0-7579 GCF_002245985.1 Nostoc sp. 'Peltigera membranacea cyanobiont' 232 | reverse complement strand
CTCGCCAACGTAAACGTCGCCTTCACCACGATCCAATTAGCGCAATACAAGTTTTAGTAAATCAACATCAGGAACTTCGCACTGTACTTGAGTCTCAAGCCATGATATACCAATTAGATAGCTAGGGCTCGATTGTCCTCCAAAACTGACAATTCTAGAAGCACAAGCCGGCGGATACCTCAAAGGTAACAAGGCTGACTTTGCGATCGCTATTTCTCGCCCTGACCGTGCCTTGACTATCAACGAGAATTTCACCAACGAACCGTTTACCGAACTGTGGGTGATTCCGGTAGCTGGCGGACTCAAAGACCAGTTTAAGGGACCAGCTTCCATTCTGCTTTCTTTCCTGATCCACCGCCGCAGTAAAGACAATTTTGCTGGATTGTACAATCACTTCGCCCATCGTGCTTTCCAGCAATGGTGTGAAGAAGGTATGCCAGGAGATCCCAAAGAGTTCTGTTATCAGGCGATCGCTTCGGTACTGAAAAACTACATTTTCTGCGCGGAGTTCCAAAAAGTAGAAGGGACATTAGGAACCTACTGGTTTATTCAGTGGAGCTATCGCAATCCTCAGTCTGACTTTGAAAAAGACGCTCTCGAAGCAGCCGAAATGATTCGTAGTGGTGCGGAATCTGGAGCAACAGTTCATTGGGTAACAAATGAAACTTACGAGCGATGGGCTAGTAATGCTGTCACTGCACCAGCATTACCCCCGGTTTCGGAGACTGAAGTGAGGGCATCTCTGCAAGCGCAGAATCAGACAGCAATGCCGCAAGGTAACAAGCGGTAATTAGATACGAAAAAGGCGATTCACCTCTGAGTCGCCACTACATAAATTAGCGGTTCAAACAACTCAATGAAAATTGGCACTGTCTCAGTTAGTTATTCAAGAAAGTTCAACTTAGGCAATTACGAATCTCTCGAACTAGGCTGTTCGCTTTGGGCACAGGTTGAAGATGAAGAAGATGCTGACGGTGTAGTTCAATTCCTTTATCATCAAGCGAAAACAGCAGTTAAAGAGGCTGCAATGCCTGTGATTAAAGCGAATGAATTCCAAATTACCAAAGCTAAATCTCAACGGAAAGTTGCAACTGATGAAGGTCTTGCAGAAATAGATAATTTTTGAGCCAATCAAACATGAAACAACTAACAGGTTTTATTCCCATTGCCGCATTACCTGAATCTACTGCGGCATCTGCTAAACAACAACTGCTGGAAACAATTGAATGGCTCCACAAAGAAGGTGCTGCTACTGAAACCAACCTCAAACTCTTGACTGCAATTGTCGAATCAATTCTTTGCTCGGAAGAATCATATACCAGATTTTTGCAGTGTGGTTTTGATGCAGCCATTGAGTTTTTCGATACCAACTCTCAAAACTGGGAATTTGAAAAGTCAATGTCATCACCTCATAATCCCAGGAATTGGGATGAGTACAAGCAGCTACAACAAACACGAGTATTGTTGTAAACAAGCCGTACTGTCACTGAGTAAGGTAAAAAATAGGACTTAAAATACAGCCCTCTTTGAGCCGATTCAGTATAGAGATAGTAGCAAAATTAGTCTTGGTTCTCAGATTCTCCCTGCCGTAATTGTTGTACCATTTCTACTGATAAACCAGTAACCCGAACTATCACATCAACGCTAATGCCCTCAGCTAATAAGTTAATAGCAATTTTACGGGCTTTTTTATCGCTCCCTTCTTCCCGTCCTTCAGCCTTGATTGACTGATAAATAACTGATTCACGCATGGTATACCTTTGGGAAACCAATTTTAACAACCAGTGTATTGCTTATTTGGGCTACTCAACGTCTGTGATGAGCAAGCTTTGTACTTGTTCGATTGTTAACCCAGTAACTTTTACTACCATTTCAATAGGCATCTTCTCTTTAAGAAGGTTAACTGCAACAAGGCGAACTCCTTCCTCAATCCCTTCAGTTCTTATTGACTGATAAATAACTGACTCGCGCATTATGTCCTTCCTAAATAAACGTCCAATCACTTCTTGTTCTAATACTAACCCAGCCAGAATTGCAGAGGCAGCAGCAATATTACTTTGTGTTCGCCTGTCAGCAATTTTGTCAACAGCCGCAGATGACTGTTGTAATGTAGCAACTTTGTTCTCAGTAGCACTCAAAACCGCAAAGGGGAGTAATCCTGGTGTCGCCAGAAATATCTCTGGTGGTTGCTCCCACAAACGAATCACTGAAAATTCATGTTGTAAACTTCCAGCAATGAAAGTAGTTTGATACACCTTCTCCGATTCAGTTTTATCTAAGTAAATTACTACTTGGTGCATTCGCTTCTTGGGAAAACGGCGATATACTCTCAAACGGTAATCAGCCATCCGAAACGGCATATCGTCATCGGGTTTAGTCTGAAATTCAATGTGGAGAACAACTTCATCTGATTGCAGCAAGATTAAAGCATCAGCACGAATAGGTTCTAAAGACAATTCTGTAGGACTTAATTTGGTTAAAGTAATCGGTTCTCCTAATAGCCAAGTAGCAAAATCAGGAGAATACATCTCAGCGATGAATTTGCAAGTGTTATCAAACATAAACCAAGTTTATCAAATGATAAGCCACCTTCAGCATTAAAATTACAATTCACCAGATGGACTTCCATAATCGGCTATTCAGCCAAGGATTAAAAATGGCTAATCTTCCACCAATTAATTCAGTTGTCAAAGTCATTAAAGCACTGACAGAAAAAGACACAAGGTTAGGGCAAACAGGTACAGTCATCCAGTATTCAGGACACGGCATGGTTTGTGTTCATTTCCCAGATATGCAGGGTTAGCGCGTCTCAAACGCTATTGACAAGCGGACTTACCTGATCAGCAATCAGGTTGGAAACAAACCCGGATTTCTCACAAACTCTGAAAAAAAGCGGGAACAAAAACTGCTAAAATGTATATATGGCAAGTATTTCAGCATTTATAAATGATGATTCGACCCACAAGGCGATCGCTCCCAAAACAGTTTAGATTTGAACAGCCAAAATCGCCCCCAGTCGTAGTTAATTTCCAGGGTGGACAAGTAACATCTGATGCAGGTTTAAGCTTAATTGCTGAAATAGATAGAAAACTGCAAATCACATCACAGTTTGCACTATGTTTCCAAGATTACCGAAAGCCAAATCGAATTGACCATTCAATAGAAAACTTAATTAGACAACGAATCTACGGGTTGGTCATGGGATACGAAGACTTAAATGACCATGAAGAATTACGTCATGATCCGATGTTTGCTCTATCATTAGGAAAAAGGATTGGAGTACAAGATAAGCCTGCAATATTAGCAGCTTATTTGTACATTAAATAGGCTAGAACATAGAGAGTGAAGATGTAGAACAAGGAGCAGATAGTCGTTACCATAAAATTGGACATTCTTCAGCAGAAATTGAAAGTCTATTTGTAAATATATTTTTAAAATCCTACTCAAAAGAACCACGAAAAATTATTTTGGACTTAGATGTAACTGATGATTTAGTACATGGCAATCAGGAGCAAGTTTTTTTCAATACCTATTATGGAGGATATTGCTATGCTCCACTTTATATTTTTTGTGGGAAACACTTATTAGCAGCCAAACTTCGTCCTTCTAATGTAGATCCAGCATTTGGGGCGTTAGAAGAGTTGCAGAGAGTTATTAAACAAATACGTCAACATTGGCAGAATGTTGAGATTTTAGTACGAGGAGATAGTGCCTATTCCAGAGACGATATAATGACATGGTGTGAGTCGCAGACTGGAGTTGACTACGTTTTTGGATTGGCGCGAAACAGCCGTTTAATTCAAATGGCTACGGCGACTCAAAATAGAGCCTTGCTTGAGTTTGAGCAGAAGTTATCAACAGTAACTTCATTCTTAGAAACTCTATTTAAACCAGATGAACAAATTTCTGAACTTGCTTGTGACCTGATTGATAACTCAATTTGGCATAAGTCGTTAGACTATCAGACTCGTGAATCTTGGAGTCGTAGTCGTCGTGTTGTTTGTAAGGTTGAATATGGAATAAAGGGAAACAATATTCGTTTTGTTGTTACAAGTCTTCCTACCAATAAAGTACCCCCTGGTCAACTATACAGACAAAAATATTGTAAGCGAGGGGAGATGGAAAATCGCTTTAAAGAACAACAACTAGAACTTTTTAGTGATAGAACTAGTACTCATACATTTGCGGGAAATCAACTACGTTTATGGTTCTCTTCTCTTGCTTACGTTTTGATGAATGCATTGAGGTCACAATGTTTAGCCAAAACCGAATTAAAAAATTCTCAAGTTGGGACTATTCGGACAAAATTATTGAAGTTAGGAGCCTTAATTACTATAAGCTCACGGCGAATTTTAATTGCGATTACTAGCTCAAGTCCTGTAAAACATATCTTTGCTGCTGCTTACAGATGCTTAAAAATGCTCCCAAATACTGCTTAATTGCGAGTTAAGCAGCATTTCACCTTCTCTCTAATAATATTTCTGGCTTGGTTTGATTCAAGCCTTGTTTTGGATGCTTAATTTTATGAACAGAGTGTTTCAATCTCAGTATAAGCAAAAATATTAGTAGCTGTTTTAGCTTGATATTTGCTATTTTGTACTTACCTTTTTTACCATCATAAATTTCAATTGATGATGGATCAAAAAATGTCTTATATCAAGCGATGTGAATTGATTTTTTATTGTTTGTGAGAAATCCGGGTTTATCCCCTCGTTTTTTGCCGGAATGCGGACAAGATTATTATGTCGTTCGCTACGATGCGGATAAGCATATTATCCTGCCCCAATTGCCCACTGCATTAGATATTAGTCCTGATGATGCAGATATTACCGAAGGTTATCTCACCCTCGATGAACCAGAACTTTGGGATACAAGCGATGAAGATAGACTTCCTGACTCTTGGTTTAGTGAAACCAAAAAGAAAGGACGGGTTGCCAAAAAAGACTTTGCACGATTTATTCCTCGCAAACTCCAAATTCTACCCAATGGTAAAGTTACATCCTCCTTGTTGCAAGGAACCACTTGTTGGTTTATTCCTAAGCCCTTTCTGACTTGTCTGAACTGCGGCGTACTTCATGACAAGAAGCGAAACGAATTTGCTAAACTCTCTCGCCTCAGTAGTGAAGGACGCAGTACCGCCACCACTCTGCTTTGTCTTTCTACCACCAGCCGCCTAAAGCAAGTCTTCACAGGCGGAGAAGCCAAAGCCGCCAAAATTCTCAGCTTTACTGATAATCGTCAAGATGCTTCATTACAAGCGGGGCATTTCAATGATTTTGTCCAAACCAGTTTCTTACGGGCTGCACTTTTAGGTGCAATTCAAGCCAAAGGGCAACTCACCCACAGCGAATTAGCTAGTGTAGTCGTCCAATACATGGGAATTACTCAAAACGACTATGTCAAGCAAGCAGCAGAGTTTGGTGTTGGGAAGCGACGCAATGAAGAAGCCTTTCGTAAATTGATTGAATATCGTCTTTACGAAGACTTGCGTCGGGGATGGCGCATCGTCCAACCCAACCTTGAACAGTGCGGACTGTTGATAATTGAGTATGACGGACTCCAAGAAGCCTGTGCTGACGATAGACTATGGCAAAAACACCGCCATTCTTTATTATTGCAAGCCAGTCCTCAAGAACGTTTCATCATTACCCAAGCATTCCTCAACCATTTCCGACGAGAATTGGCAATTGATGCCAAACTTTTACAACCAGACCAGAAAGATTCACTCAAAAGCGAAGTCATTCAAGCTCTTAAAGAACCTTGGGTATTCGATGAGAATGAGTATTTATACTTGGCAACTTGGGCAACTATTAGCACTGGTGGTAATGAAAGAGCAAAAGTTAAGCTTACTACTAGAAGTAAAATTGGACGATTTTTGCGTTCGCCCCAGGCGTGGCGTAGCCATTCGCCGAATACATGGTCGCTCCGTAGCCAACTTTTAACAGATGTAGAGTTCAACAGCTTAATCACTACTTTAATTGATGCTTTGTGTGATGCTGGCTACCTAGTGCAAGAAAAATCTGAGGTACAGCTACGCATAGACTCACTACTATGGAAAGCAACCAACCTCAAGGAAATCCCTACCGATCCCTTAACATCGCGTCGGTTGCAAGGTAACGATAAACCCAATATATCAGTTAACCAATTTTTCCAAGGTTTCTACCAAACCAATGCCTTGCAAATCCAAACAATGGAAGGGCGAGAACATACCGGACAGGTAAGCAACAAAGACCGTCAAGAACGGGAAGAAAAATTCCGTCAAGGACAATTAGCTGCATTGTTCTGTTCTCCGACAATGGAATTAGGCATCGACATTTCCGACCTTAGCGTTGTCCATCTACGAAACGTTCCTCCCAGTCCCGCTAATTACGCCCAACGTAGCGGTCGTGCTGGTAGAAGTGGACAGCAAGCTTTAGTCATTACTTATGCTTCCATTGGTAGCGGTCACGATCAATACTTTTTCAAACGACAAAATCAAATGGTTGCTGGGGTAGTTGCTCCACCAAAACTAGAATTAGCCAACCAGGATTTAATTAAATCTCACGTGTATTCGATTTGGCTGGCACATACTGGGGTTTACTTGGAAGATTCCATGAATAAAATCTTGGATTTGGAATTAGAAAATTATCCCCTCAAAGACAGCATTCGCCAACAACTTACTCTGAGCCAAGCCAAATTAACCCAATGTCTGCAAGCCGCTCAGTCTATCTTCTCAGATTTTTTCTGCCAAGAGGATCTGCAAAAAGCTTCTTGGTATTCTGTAAATTGGTTACAGAATACCATCGAAAATGCTTTGAATGCTTTTGACCGAGCCTGTAAGCGCTGGCGAGAATTGTACACAGAATCAGTCAAGCAGTTAGAATCTGCTCGCCGTACCATTGACCGTTTTGCTAGAGGTGATATCAGCCAGGAAGAACGTCATAATGCGGAAGCACAGGCAAGAGAAGCACAACGACAAATTGATTTACTCGTCGGACACAGCCAAGGCAAGAGTAATTCTCAGTTTGAATTTTATCCCTATCGTTACTTTGCTGCCGAAGGGTTTTTACTTAGGTACGAGACTGGTTATACTGTCCTTACCCTAAGCCATAGTGAAGGTTGGCAAACTGAATTGCTTGTTTTAGCAAGTTTATAATCTAGAACAAATCCATCCACTGACCCTTAATTTTGTACAATTGCTCCCAAAGTGCCATTGACCGCACGTAAATAATCATCTGGCGATAGCAGAAGCAGCATTCCTCGCATTCCACCAGAAACAGCAATCTGCTCAAATAGAGTTGCAGTTTCATCAAGATAAACGGGATAGTCTTTTTTACTCGCTAAAGCTGTCACACCCCCACGGATGTATCCTGTTAGTGCCTGAACTTCCTTGAGGGGAACTGTCTCAACCTTCCGGTTTCCCGAAATCCGTGCCAAGGCTTTTAAATCTAACTGAGCATTTCCCGGCACAACCCCTAGCTATCTAATTGGTATATCATGGCTTGAGACTCAAGTACAGTGCGAAGTTCCTGATGTTGATTTACTAAAACTTGTATTGCGCTAATTGGATCGTGGTGAAGGCGACGTTTACGTTGGCGAG
>NZ_NOLK01000241.1:0-7697 GCF_002245985.1 Nostoc sp. 'Peltigera membranacea cyanobiont' 232 | reverse complement strand
GCTGAACAGATATACTACACAATAATTGTTAAAGTTCAGGATGCTTTAAGGCTGACAAGATAATATTTTTAACCTCTAATTCCTTTTGATTTGCGTTCTCTCTTATCGCTTTTAGTCTAAACTCCAGATCTAAGCCCATCCAATAATGCTAACAGTGTAACCAGTCTGTCTTAACTGCGATCGCCTAACCAACACTATAAATTAGTAGATAACCTTTCTTTAACTCTCACAAATCACTAGTGTTAGCCTGCTGACTAATGCTTCTTGCTGCTTCTAGCTTTTGGCGAATCGCTGCTTGAACCTTCTCATCAAAATCGGGATCATTGGGGCTTGCGACAATCCTACGCGGACGCTGATTAATCCTGTCCAAGTATGCTTGAAAAGCAGCTTGATCCCCGCGATGCCTGAGAAAATACTGTTTCAATTCAACATCAGACATTAAATCGTAATTAATTCGGCTCATCACACAACTCTCGGTTGGGTAAAATCTGGAATTCAATCTCTTCGTCATACCCAGCAAGAATGTATACATTACGAGTCCGATTATCAACACAAATGAGGTATATGGGCTGAAGCATGATATACGTCAGTTGATAACTAATACGATACAAACTTGCGACTTGATCAGCAGTAGGCATTTTAGCTAATTACACCCTCTGCTCCCCATTTTACCAGTTCCGCATAACTGCCCAGTTAATATAGTTAGATTCCTACTTCTGATAATAGAGCTTCCATAGCTTCCCAAGAAATTCCTTGTTGAATATAACGGGGTGCTTCAGGATTGTAAGGACTGGCTACTCGGTCAATGTTGAGGATCTTTGCCCCATCTGGTAGAACTGGTACATCTGCATCAAATGCCGTTGGACGCATCAAAGAACTAGAAAAGCCTTTAAAAATAGCAATTGTATCTTGCTCATCGGCAATTTCCACCGTTACAATTAGGACTTCTTGGGGGCGTTTAGCGGTGTATTGTTCCAGTCGCTTACCAATGGAATTCATTTTTTTAAAAGTATGGGTATGGTTGCGTAGCGACAGTTATTGTGGTGAGGCTGAACGTCCCTGCTTGCCCAGCTTAATCAGAACAAAATAGCTTAAGTAAACCACATAAATTACTAAACTAGTTATTCCAAGAAAACCTAAGAACTCAGCTTTGCTATTAGCATGAAAATATTCTTTAAATAACAACGGAACCTCGAACCAAACTCGACAATAGGCAGTCTTCATCATATTGCCAGAAAAAGCACAACCCAAAAATGGGATAAAGGCTAGTGTACCCAAAGAACAATAAACAGTTGTAGCCCAGCGCCAAGAGGTAAAAATAAATTTCAAAGCGCCACTGGTTTGATACTCAATTTCATCGTTGATATCCACCCAGAACCACAGCGAAACTACGATCAAAATCTGAGCCATCAATCCAGAGATAAAGCTAACAGGATACTGGGCAATCATTAAGTAAATCGTGATTGCCACTAGGCTTGATACTCTCCAATATATACTCAATAAGCGTTGTATACCTTCTACTTTTTGCACAAATGCCCAAATCAGAAGAATTAGCGGAATAATTACCAGGAATAATACTGCCAATCGGTAATCAATCCAGACGAAAGGGCGAAACCAAACGTTATAGTCCATAGTTTTTCTCAAACGATAAATAAAACAATTTAAACTAAAAGCAAGTATCCATAACTGACAAACCTGTAAGCTATTAGCTAGCTAGTAGTCTATCTATATTACAAACAGTTTAATCAAAGCACAAAATCTAGCCTCAAGACTGCGCTCTAATCTCTTGGTGGAAGCAAGTGGCTACCCAACTTATACCATTTCACACAATTTATGCTATAAACACGTTTGTAGGGGCATACAAATGTACGCCCCTACAGCCAACTCATTTGTTGCAAAGATTTTTGGAAAAGCTATTACATGGTAAATTGTTTAATTTACTTTCCTAAATCTCTCTATTTGGCAAAAAACAAGCAACTCAAAGATCCTCAACTTAGATTTTGCACCTACTTGTAGTAGCATCAGGGAGCCTATTAAAAATCTACCCAGCAGCTATATACTTGATACTTGCGGACAAAACCCCAATTTTCTTGGATGTAAAGGTTTGTTTTTCAAGATAAAAATTCTCAAAGTTTAACCCTGATACATCCGTAACTCCAGATATTTCATCAATTTTTTGCCCGTTGGAGAAAATTATGAAAGAGGGAGAGTACGGTTTTAGGCGGAAGTAGCGTAAAAGTGCGAAATCTCAGTAAGTAAACCCTGGTTTCTTGATGACAAACGAATAGAAAATTTACCTAATTTCAATTTCTAGTCGTCATAAACCCGGCATTCAATTGCATCTGGGTTGTCATCACAATACTGTTCTAGAGAATTTTTTGGCTTGCTTTGGCGCTTGTGGGAAGCTTCGGCTTGCAATTCTTCTACTGCATCCCAAGCAGCAGCACACTCTGGTGAGTTACTACCATTAACGTCACAGACAGTACGCGCTTGTTCTACTTCTTCTTGGATTTGGTCTTGGATGCCGCTCTTTGTTGTTTCTTGGATGTTAGTCATTGCTTTAGTCTCGTTGTGTGTTGTTAATACTAGTATAGAAAAAGTTCAGGAATGGCAGATTTTAGCTTGATTACTAACTATTCTAACCATTCAGTTCATAAGTTAGTACTTTAGCCTATTGATTTATAACCAATACAGTAAACTGCCGCATCTATAATGCATTCATCTTTATTTTTTAAGATTTTGTGGAATTAGAACCATAGATAAACAATCATACAATATATTTAGATGCATCTATATAGGGAACGACAACCCCAGCTTCTTGGGATGGAGGAGACAAAAGGCTGGCACTAATTCTTGTAGGATGCAATTTTTCCCAAAATAAAAGATCAAAACCTACTAGCCTAAAAAGAGAAAGAAGCTCAAAACTCATGGCAGACCAAATGCAGTGGGCAAACGCCCTATCAACCCGTCATTCTTTAGAAGCCGCCGTTACAGATGTGGTGGAACGAGCTGTCTCATCATTGACAGCACCTGCGGATCTAGGACTGGTATTCATTTCGTCTGCTTTTGCGAGTGAGTATTCCCGATTATTACCCTTGTTAGCTGAGAAACTTTCTGTACCTGTATTAATTGGCTGTAGCGGTGGAGGTGTAATTGGGACGACAGTTGGCGGAGAAACCCAAGAACTGGAAGCCGAACCAGCTATTAGCTTGACTTTAGCACATCTTCCAGGGGTGAAGATTCAAGTCTTTCATGTTGTTGCTGAAGAATTACCTGACTTAGATAGTTCTCCAGATGCTTGGGTTGATTTGATTGGTGTGCCAGCATCACCGACACCTCAGTTCATATTGCTGTCTAGTTCTTTCGCCTCTGGAATCAACGATTTGTTGCAGGGGTTAGATTTTGCTTATCCAGGATCGGTGATTGTGGGAGGACAGGCCAGTGGTGGAGGTATGGGTGGCCGTGTTGCCCTATTTTGTAATGAGACTGATGGCGAGGAATGCCAAAGCCTGCATCGTGAGGGCACTGTTGGGATAGCTTTGACAGGCAATATTGTTTTGGAAACGATTGTAGCCCAAGGATGCCGACCGATTGGCAAACCATTGCAAGTTACAAAAGCCGATCGCAACATCATTTTAGAATTAGATGAGCAAGTACCGCTAGTGGTGTTGCGAGATTTGATTGCCGGTCTTAGCGAACACGAACGGACTTTAGCACAGCACTCTCTGTTTGTTGGCGTGGCGATGGATGAGTTTAAGCTGGCTTTACAACAGGGAGACTTTTTAATTCGTGGTATTCTTGGGGTCGATCCAACAGCTGGGGCGATCGCAATTGGCGATCGGGTTCGTCCCGGTCAAAGGCTGCAATTCCACCTGCGCGATGCCCAAGCCTCTGCTGAAGACCTAGAATTACTCCTCCAAAGTTATCAAACCCAACGAGAATCTGAACCCTCTGCCGTAGCCGCCTTAATGTTTGCTTGTCTGGGGCGAGGTGAAGGACTCTATGGTAAACCCAACTTTGATTCTGAACTATTTCGCCGCTACCTCAGCGATATTCCTGTAGGCGGCTTTTTCTGTGGTGGTGAAATCGGCCCTGTCGGTGGCAGAACCTTCTTACATGCCTACACTTCCGCATTTGGGATTTGTCGCCAAAATCAGTTATGAGTTATGAATTAGACTCATGACTCCTCACACTCTAGCAATCTTATCTGATTTGTGAAACCCCCAACTTCTGAAAGAAGTCGGGGATTTAACTTTTTACGAATGATTTATATGTCAATACAGTTCAGTTAAGGCTAAAACTTTTTACCAAAGTCATTTTTTTTAACGTAGACGCTTCTCTACGAGACGCTACGCGAACGGCTTGCCGCAGGCTACCGCAAACGACGCATAGACGCGGAGCGGCTTCCCGCAGGGTAGGACGCAGAGAGAAGAAAGAAAGGCTTAACTGAACCCTATTGATTTATATGTCTTTCTATATTTGCAGATATATATCAAGATAAACGCTCTGAAGACTTATCTATATAGACAAATATATTTCTTGTATAGCCTAGTTTAAATATTAATTTATACCTTGTATTCTCTAACAAAAAGCTCGATGATTGATTGAGAAAGGACATAGTTATAGGTTAGCTAATAATAATGTCAATATAACTCATTATTTTTTCTGATTCATCCCAAGAAAATATCTGATATTCCTCTGAAATTTATTCATGTCGGAGTTTAAATAATCCCATGCTACAAGGATGGATTCAAATTGCATTAACGCTACTAATTATAGTAGCAATCACTCCATTTTTTGGGCGCTATATGGCGCATGTCTACCTAGAAGAAAGGACTTTTCTCGACCCAGTTTTGAATCCGGTTGAGCGGCTGCTTTACGCCTTGGTTGGCGTTACAAGCAAAGAAAATATGACGGGCTGGCAGTATGGGCGGGCAATCGTCTACAGCAATGTAGTAATGGGGCTGCTGCTTTTCTTTATCATTATGAATCAGGGATGGTTGCCCCTCAATCCCACGGGAATAAATGCCCCAACTTGGGATACAACGCTGCATACTACCATTTCCTTTATTACTAATACCAACCAGCAGCATTATTCTGGTGAAACCTACCTGAGCTATGCCAGCCAAATGTGGGGACTGGGTTATCACATGTTCACGTCTGCTGGCACTGGTTTGGCGGTAGGAATTGCTTTTATTCGGGGATTGACGGGTAGATCCTTAGGCAACTTTTATGTAGACCTAATTCGCTCGATTACCCGAATTTTGCTGCCTATTTGTATTGTGGGCGGGATTGTGATGATAGCTGCTGGCGTTCCCGAAACTCTGGCAGGTGTAGCTGTATTCCCTACCTTAGAAGATCCGAATATTAGTCAGGCGATCGCTCGTGGCCCTGTTGCCCATTTTGAAATTATCAAGCAATTAGGGGAAAACGGCGGTGGCTTTTTCGCCATCAACTCAGCCCACCCCTTTGAAAATCCCAGCGCATTTACGAATTTAATTCAGATCGTGGCAATGCTTTCCATTCCCACATCCCTAATCTACACTTATGGTTTGTTTGCCAATAACACCAAACAAGCGTGGTTACTCTACGGTATGGTCGGTGTTATTTTTCTCGGATTTCTGGTCATCACTGCAATTGGAGAATACAACGGCAATCCGGCTGTAAACACGCTTTTGGGCAGTCAGCAACCGAATCTAGAGGGTAAAGAAGTCCGGTTTGGCTGGGCACAATCGATATTATTTGCGGTAAGTACAACCGGAACCATGTGCGGCGCAGTTAATAGTTTCCACGACTCATTCATGCCCGCAGGCGGTTTTATTTTTCTCTCTAATATGTTCCTACAAATCATGTGGGGTGGACAGGGTACTGGAACAGCTTACTTGTTTGCCTACAGCATTTTGGCGGTATTCGTCACAGGTTTGATGGTGGGACGCACCCCAGAATTTTTGGGACGCAAGATTGAAAAGCGGGAAGTCGTACTTGCTAGCTTCCTGATTTTGCTAGTTCACCCGATCGCCATTTTAATTCCGGGGGGAATCGCCTTAGCTTTTCCTGACCAATTGGCAGGGATTAGTAATCCTGGCTTCCACGGCTTTTCTCAGGTGATTTACGAATATGCCTCAGCTGCTGCGAACAACGGTTCTGGCTTTGAAGGCTTAGGAGATTCACAACCTTCACCGTTAGCGATCGCTACAGGGACAAAAACAACTGTAACCGCTTTGTGGTGGAACTTGAGTACCTGCTTCAGTTTACTCGCTGGCCGCTATATCCCAATTTTAGGTTTGCTGTTATTAGCAGATAGCATGTCTCGCAAGCAAGCTGTTCCCTACACCACAGGTACATTGCGAACCGATACCGGACTATTTACAGGCGTTACCGCAGGCGTAATTTTAATCTTGGGCGCACTTACATTCTTCCCAGTGCTGGCATTAGGCCCCATCGCTGAAGCCTTTTTTATCGCCAAAGGTATTGGGTAGGGAGTAGGGAGAAAGCAGGGGGAGAAAGAACTAATACCCAATGCCCAATTCCCAATTCCCCATTCCCAATTACGAATTACGAATTACGAATTACGAATTAATTTAATGTATGCCAATTACTACTGATTCTCCTTCAACCCGTACTCCATCTGGAACTCGTGACTCGCGCAGGCACACCCCCAAAGCAGATATGCGGGGACTTTACCAGAGAGCAGTTCGGGAGTCATTTGTCAAGCTAGATCCTCGAATTACAGTCAAAAACCCAGTTATGTTTGTTGTCTGGGTGGGGACAATTGTCACCTTCTTAGTAACTCTGAACCCAAATCTGTTTGGCACAGTCCAAGCAGATATCAATCAACAACGTTTGTTAAACGGGTTGATTACCTTCATTCTCTTTTTTACACTGGTTTTTGCTAACTTTGCCGAAGCCGTAGCTGAAGGACGCGGTAAAGCACAGGCTGATTCACTGCGATCCACGCGATCGGATACGATCGCTAATAAAATCCTCCCTGATGGTTCCGTACAACAAGTCAATTCTACGGAACTGCGACGGGGCGATTTGGTGAAGGTGGTTGCAAATAATATGATTCCCGCCGATGGGGATGTAATTAAAGGCATTGGCTCAGTGGATGAGTCTGCGATTACTGGGGAATCTGCCCCTGTATTGAAGCAACCAGGTACGGATATTGCCAGTTCGGTTACAGGCGGTACACGCCTCCTCTCAGATGAGTTGACAATCCGCATTAGTGCCGATCCTGGTCAAGGCTTTATCGATCGCATGATTGCCCTAGTAGAAGGGGCACAACGTACCAAGACTCCCAATGAGATTGCTTTGACGGTATTGTTGGCAGTGCTAACTCAGGTGTTCTTGATTGTAGTGGCAACTATGCCGCCATTTGTTAGCTACATCGCCAACTTTATCAGCACAGCCTTTGGCCCGGAAGCGGGAAACAGTTTACGTACTGGTGGTAGCGTTGCCATTCTTATCTCCCTACTGGTAGCTTTGATTCCTACAACTATCGGTGGTTTACTCAGTGCGATCGGTATTGCAGGGATGGATAGGGTTGCCCAATTCAACGTCATTGCTACCTCCGGTCGAGCAGTAGAAGCCTGCGGCGACATCAACACCTTGGTGCTAGATAAGACAGGCACAATCACCTTGGGAAACCGGATGGCTGATGAGTTTATTCCTCTGGATAATCACTCACTAGAAGATGT
>NZ_NOLK01000240.1:0-7698 GCF_002245985.1 Nostoc sp. 'Peltigera membranacea cyanobiont' 232 | reverse complement strand
TAGTGAACCACGAGTTCGTAAACGTCGCCCGAAAGCATACCCCTTAATGACGAAACCTCGGCACGAATTACGAAAGCAGTTGCAAACTGCTTAACCACAAGTGTTTCGGCTTTTCTTAGTGCCATTCCCCTAAAGAGCAAAGTGTTTGGAGTAAGTTTTTTCCGGGATTGGGAGGTAATTAAGTATTTCCAGGGTTTTACTACTGGTGATATTGTCAAAGCTCATATTCCTACTGGTAAATTTGCCGGAATTTATACAGGCAGAATTGCAATTAAGTTTCGCCCTAGTTTTGTTTTGCACACTTTGGAACAAAACTTTGGTGTTCATCCTAAATATCTGAAAACCATACACAAAGCTGACGGCTATGAATACAAATAATGATGTCTTAACGGACAATTCTAATATCAGAATAAATTCCTCTCCCGCTAAACTTGATAGTTCTATTGGGAGTCCCACTTCCCCAATTAAGATGGATAATTTGCAAGAATTAATAAATACAATTCAACCCAACGTTAAAATAACTCTAGAATCTGAAACTAGAATTACTTTGCAGGGTAATTTCATTTAAAAATCTGGCATTGATGACCTTGAGTATTTTATTGTTTTGAGGTTAATCTCAGCATCTTTTCCTTTTAATAACAAGCTAGAGCGCCGTACTGATCAAAAACCAAAAATGATTACTTACTTGTGAAAATTCCTAATCAACTTGAATTTAAAGGTAACACAATTGAGGCACACGAGAACCATAAAGGGTTTGAAATAATCGTTACCTATTACCAACCAGATCCCTACGATGTAGGTTCTTATATCTACTACATCAGAAATTCTAGTTTGGAGTTAGTAGTCGATAGCTATAAAGACCGCTCATACGGGGAAGAGTCACTAGAAAAAGCATTAAATTATGCAAGATTCACTATAGAAAATCATTTAATTGAATATTAACTATAGCTTTTGAGCAAGATATGGAATTTGACTGTAGAGCAATAAGAGATAAAGACAAATGGGGATTAAAGTGACTTACTCAGTTTATATAGAATCTAACTCTGGCACAAAAGCGGATGTGTTAACCAATTTGCCTGATAGAACTGAAGCGTTAGAATCTGCCTTAAAACTGAATCATATTGTCAAGGACGCAGGATACAGAGGTAAGGCTTGTAAAGTTGTTGACCATGATGGGGAAAAATGATCCTGGAATAATCAAAACTGAGAGTTTATATCAGGAGAAAAATATCTAACCGAGGGTTTAATCGGAAAATTTCAAGCCGTTTTGATAATAACCCATTTCGAGTTTTTGATATTGTTTAGATATTTGTCAGCGTAGCGGAAAGCTGCTGCCTTATCGTGTTTTGCTAGATTCAGTGCTTGTAACAATACGGATAAAGGAATTGCCACCTGTGTGAGCTTTTCAGCTAATATTACTGACTCTTCTTCTGTTGCTGCTACTGTCGCTTCTAATGGTTCAAATTTTATTTGCTTATTTATACGGTTATCTAGCATTGTAGTATCAGCCATAAATCCACCTTCAAAACTTGTATAATGCAGTTTTACTGAAAGGCAGCAGGAATGAATCCGTGTTTGTGCGGGACTTATTAATCAGCTAACTTCATGAATCCGCACAATTGCCGTAGCGAGCGCATCTTGATTAAAAATTTCCTTCGCCATCTTTTTCCAAGATGGCAATTAATTCAAACACTCGCATATTTTCTCCCGTCCAAACTTTATCTAGTAACCGCAAATTTTCAAGAGTTAGGTCGCTCTCTTTCACTATCGATATATTTGTTTTGCCCAGTGCCATCAACAAATCTTCAAATACCACTAAGCCATTTGTACAGTGACTAATTAAATTACGTTGAGACAAATCCGTGTCATCGAGTTCAGCCTTACCCACTTTAGGCTTGCAACAAAGCCGTGTTGATGTAGGTTGTAAACTCCCAGTGCTACTTCTAAGCTTAATGCTCTTTGAGTGCAAGCTTTACACCCCAACGACATTAATTTGGCATAACGACAAATAAAAAGTCACTGTACAGTTAGAAGACAATCCAGAGTTAGCCCAAATTATTTACGCTCTCAATATACGAGAGATTCAGAGTAATTAGCGAGGGCTGGAGAATGTTTTAGGAACAGAAGAATTAGGGACAAAAGAGCAAAGTGTTTGGAGTAAGTTTTTTCCGGGATTGGTGGGAGATAAATTATTAGTGGGGTAGGTAAATCTATACTGTAGGCTAGCTTATGCCCATATTTGGCAAAGAGGATATATTGTGTTTTGGGATAACTCCCAAGTCATGCATACAGGTATACCCTACGATGCAAACAAGTATAAGCGGATTGCCCTGCGTGTTGGTGTTGTAAATATACTAAAAACGATTAAAACAAGTCGCAAGTCGCAAGTCGCAAGTAAGTTTTGTGACGGGGGTTTAGACCCCGACCCAAAACTTACCGGTTATTGAACCGGGGGACTTAAACCACGGTACTCTGTTAAAGATTAGACTTTGCTTGATCTCCCGGTTATTAAATGCCGATACCATAGTATTATGATTATGGGTTGAATAAAGTAAAGACCACTTTATTATCTTGTCACTAACACGTTTTGATCTCGAATCTAGACGCTTGCAACAGACAATCATACAGTCTGGAACTGGCGTTATATTAAGTGAAGCTCAGTTGGAAGAATCACTCAACCAAACACTTCGACAACATCAGCCCAATTCTGATATTTGGTTGTTTGTATATGGTTCTCTAATTTGGAATCCTATCTTGAATTTTGCAGAACAACGGATTGGTAAAATATACGGCTGGCATCGTCGTTTTTGCCTGTGGGTACCTCAAGGTCGCGGTACACCAGAAAATCGAGGATTAGTATTATATTAGGTCTAGATAGTGGTGGTAGTTGTCGAGGTATTGCCTACCGAATCGCTGCGGTTGATGTATCATCGGAACTACCACTGCTTTGGCGACGGGAAATGGTAGTTGGTTGTTATATCCCACGTTGGGTGAGAGTGTTTGACGGTATTCAACAATTGCCAGCGATTACCTTTGTGGTTAATCGCCAGCATCGTGCATATACTGGTGAGATTTCCTTAGAAACCACGATTAACAGCATTGCAATAGCATCTGGAGAGCTTGGTTCTTGTGCTGATTACCTCTTGCAAACTGTCAATGGATTGATGAAAGTTGGAATAACGGATCAGCAATTGCTTTGGCTTTCCAAACAGGTGTTGTCCCGGCAGAATCAGTGAGGTTTTCATATCAGATGTTTGTTGTAAATGTGCCAACATTCGAGCTTCTCCAATCCACTCATCAAAGTCAAAATTATAGGATAATTCATCATTATCATTATTAAACTGAGTGATAAATTCCTCAGTCGATTCGATTTCGAGTTTGACGAACAAGTATTTAGACCAGTCGCTTGTATCGGTTGCTCTAACTATCATGGGGTGAAATCCGATGAACATTTTTTAGTCTGTGGTATATATCCTTTGGCATATTATGATGATGAGAATCGTCCAGACTTTATCAATCCATAACAACTGGCTAAACCGATATTTTGTGGCTCAAGTCATGGTCATAATCATGACTTTTTTCATGAGTGATTGTGTCAGATATTTCTACAATAGTTGTATCTCATCAGATTGATATTGAGATTTTAAACCTCAAATCTTGTGTCGGCACACAAACTAATCCCTAATCATCACAATACCTTTCATATATGTAATTAGAAAAACATCGCTATTTTCTAAGTATTGCTGGAGATTTCTGGAATAATCATTATGCCTTGTGTAGTCAAATGACAATTCCAACTCAAACATTAATTGATGTTTTCATCAACTGAAGAGGGACTCATGATTAATCGGGCTATAGACATAATTTTCGTAGATTCTTTTGCCTTTGTAATTAATATCACATTTGGAACACTGCTTCATACTAAAATATGCAATTATTCCTGGGAAGGGAAAACACCCTTTAATTCTAAACCTGAAGAGATTGGCTCTAATCCATCCATTTCACCGTCATCTTCTGAAGATATACATTAGATAGAGTCTGTTTGAAAAGTCCAAGATAGTTATAATTCATCATTCTGAACAAAGCGAAGTGAAGCGAATAATCACGATTTTTCGTTGGAATCGAGATTCTTTACTTCACTGCATTCAGTATGCCAAATATACTTTTCAAACAGACTCTAACTTTCAGGAGGCAGGAGGACGTTCGCGCAGCGTGTCGTAGACAACGAACCACCTCCCACCCGATGAGTGAGAAATTCGGGCAATCTGGTTCAGACTATAGCCAATGCTTGAATGTTAGGCAGTTTTTCTGCTACTAACTGCCAGTTTTCTCCCAGATCCTCACTTGTAAAAAGCTGATCGCCAGCACCAACAAAAATCCTGCCTGCTGTATCCAACGTTAAAACCCGAACCATAACATCAAACTTTGACGGCAATCCCTGTTCAAGTTGTTGCCAGTGTTCACCACCATCTAAGCTTCGATATAGTCCAGCATTTGCTCCTAGCGCCCAAGTCGGTGGGGGACTTGCAGCCGCCGCAACAAAAACTAAATCTGTTTGTGACTTAGATACTACACAAGCTACAGTATAATTACGCTCTAGTCCCTGCATCATCCGTCGCCAGTGCTGACCTCCATCATCACTGCGATAAAAACCGTTCCCAGTCGTTGCATATAACCGCAAACCATCACCAACAGGGACAACTGTATGCACATCCCAATACAATCCCTCGTTCAGGCTATCCCAAGTCTCACCCTGGTTGTGACTTATATAGATTCCTCCCTTTTCAACCCCAATATAAACACCATCTCTATTCGGATCTGGTGCGATGTCGCGAACATGAGGAATATGTGGCGGTGGCGGAAAAGTCCATTGCTCATAACCTGGAATTTGCCGGATTGATTCGTACCCTTTCCAATTTTTTCCTCCATCATCACTTTGATAAAGCAGTGCTGGTGACACTCCTAAATAAAGTCGCCCCGTCAGATGAGGATCAATTGCAAATGACCAAACTTCCTCTTTCACTGGTTTTGGGTGAACTATCTTCCAAGGAGCGTTTTCTGTTTGACACCAGAGTGAATCCTCTCTTGTCAACGCATAAACCTTCAGACCCTTTGTTGCCAGAAATTTCACTCTTTGCGGGGAAGATTCAACTTCAACAACTGTGTTATCACTTTTTAATTGGAAAAGACCATTTTCTGTACCAATCAAAACTTGAGACATAAACTTTCTCTTTTGAAGATACTTTACTACTTTTAGCTTAGAACTTTTATTGGTGAAATACATCTACACACCGATAGCTAACGCTAACGTCTTGCATTCTGACTCCAGGAGGACTAAATTGGCTCTCCCAGACTTCGTTTGATAAATTAATACTAAAAAACAGTTAAAACACCTGATGTAACTAGGTTTCGCTCAAACAGAATCAAAGATTTAATAAAAATATGCTTTCTGATTCTTGAATCCCTTACTATATAAGGACTTAACCTGATATCAAGTATTAATTTTCTATAACTAGTCTAGGAGAGCCGAAAAAATAAAACTCGTCCCAGTTTTATTCAGGACGAGTCTTATTCAAAATCAAGAGCGTCAAATAGATATCATTCAATGTTTATGTCTGATTTTTAGGTCATTGACTGAAGAATAGTAAATTGTGTCAATTCACATTTTTGACCTGACATCGAACGCGCTTTAATCTGGTTTTGTCCAGTCGTGGTCGCGCAGATAGGATTCAAAGTCGCTTGAGGAAGGAAAGTCACGTTTCAACTGTGCTAAATCCGCTCCGTAGCCGATATTCTCAAACCAGCGATACATAATGGTCACTTCCTCCCCAGCTTGCTGCTCAAACGCTTCAAACGGAATTTGCTGGTATTCGACGGTTTTGCCCAACACGAGGCTGAACGCGGCAGCGATTTCTGGCATCGTCATCTCCACACTGGCGACTTCGATTTCGCGGTTCAAGAACTCGGCGGGGCGATCGAATACCTCAGCGACCATTGCTCCGTAATCTTCTTCAGAAAGTTGCTGCAATTTTGTTTCAGGACTGAGCGGTTGGGAGAGAGTGCCTTGCTCCACCATTGGACGCATTGAGGCGTAGTTGTAAAAGAAGAAAACTGGACGCATGATTGTGTAGGGCAAGCCCAGCGATCGAACGGACTCTTCGACTTGAAATTTACTGTCGAAATGGGGAATGCCCGTGTTGCGTTCGGCGCTGCCCACAGAACTGTAGACGAAATGCTCGACACCTGCCGATGAAGCTGCGTCTGCAACGCTTTTACCATCTCGGATCTCGGCTGATAATCCGCCTTCTTTGAGAAAAGTCTGCAATGAAAAAACACCATAAGCACCTTGCAGAGCGCGATCGAGCGACGCGCGATCGCTGAAATCTCCGGCGACGAGTTCTGCCCCCGCTTGTTGGAGTGCATGGGCCGCGGACTTGTTTGGATCGCGCACAAAAGCACGTACCTTGAAGTTACCGCACTTTAAAAGATGACGCGCCACTGCGCCACCCTGATTGCCCGTGGCTCCGGTGACTAAAATAATTTTTTCTGCTGTTGTTTGCTGTGTCATGTCTGTTTTTTTATGCTGTTTGTGTATTTGAAATTTATCTTCTCTAAACAGTAGCTTGTGCAGAAAAAAAGAAAAAGTAGTTAAAATTCAAAACAGTTGTGCAAAAAATTCAAAGATGCGTTTCGGTTAATGGACAAGCTCAAAAGCCTGATGATTTTTATCCGCTCCGCTCAATCTGGCAGCTTTTCGGAGGCAGCACGACACTTAGGTATGGCTCCTTCAGCTGTGAGTCGAGCCGTATTGCGCTTGGAAGATGACTTGGGGGTGCGCTTGCTCCAGCGAACAACTCGCAGTTTGACCCTGACCGAAGATGGCAACCGATTTTATCAACGCTCTGAGCAAATTCTCAACGATTTGGAAGAAGCCGAACTCGAAGTCAAACAATCGCAATCAATGCCCCTCGGAACATTGCGGCTCGATCTGAGCTTTGTGTTTGGCAAAATACATATCGCTCCGGCTCTGCTGCAATTTGTCACACAATATCCAAAGCTAAATCTGAATGTTTCTTTTAACGATCGCACGATCGATCTGATTGAGGAAGGCATTGACGCGACAGTGCGGATTGGAATGAGCAGTGATAGCCGTTTAATCATGCACCATCTGGCAACTGCACACTACGCTACATCACTTGTGCCTCACCGCAGTATCTCGCTCAGTATGGCACGCCCACAATACCCACAGAACTTTTGCAGCATCGCTGTGTCAACTTTATCTATCCACAGACTGGGCGAGAGCCTAAATGGAAGTTTGAACAAGATGGAAAAGCGATTGACCTTTGTGTTGAGAGTTATCTGCGATTCGATAATTCAGAAGTCATTTTAGAGGCAGTCATTCAAGGAGCTGGTGTAGTTCAATTTCCCAAATTTATCGCAGCCAAAGCGATCGCGCGTGGAGACCTCCAACCAATTCTTCAATCCTACGCGACCCAAGTTGGATTACCGATCTCCGTGTTGTACCCGCAAAAACGCTATCTCTGTGCTAAAGTTCGCGTCTTTGTTGAGTTTATGACAGAATTGATGGCTGCATTAAAGCGAGTTGATATTGTAGATTGAAAGCTATTTATTTAGAGACAGTAGGTGTTGCAGAAAATCTTCAGCAATTTGTCAAATCAATTCCAAATTACAATCAGT